>NZ_JBFLUG010000027.1:0-72817 GCF_041008525.1 Parafrankia sp. FMc2
CGCCGCCGGCACCCTGGCCTCCGCCTTCCACGCCCGCGCCCGCGGCGCCACCCTGCGCACCCACCTGGTCAACATCCCCGCCCGCCTCGCTCGCCACGGCCGCGGACACATCACCCTGCACCTGCCCACCAGCTGGCACGCCGAGAACGCCCTGACCGGCCTGTTCCACGCCGTTCACGCGCTCCCACCCGCCCGCGCCGCCTGAACACCACCACCACCCCGCGGCCCGACACGCACCCGGTCAGCACCACCCGCCCCAGGCCCCCGATTCAGGACCCGGACACACCGCCAACGCGAGCGGCTGACCAGCCACACCCACACACGACTACCGAAAGTTAATAGTCGCTACAGATCGACTGGAATGAGCGCAGGAATCAAGCCGGTGCATCCAGGTTCAGGGGTCTGGCGAAGGCCGGGCTTTCCCACCAGGGACGACGGGCGCGCAGGAACCCTCTGACGCGGAGGACGGCAGGTGCGTTCCCAGGAATCCGTCGCTACCCGGGAAAGGCCGTTGAGGTTGTCCCTTTCATCTGCTGCGCCGCCCGAGACCAGCTGGACTGCTACAGGTTGTAGCCGCCGGAGACCTCGATGTCCTGGGCCGTGATCCACCGGCCCTCGTCGGCGAGCAGGGCGGCGATCGCCAGGCCGATGTCGTCGGGCTCGCCGAGCCGCCCGAATGCCGTCCTGGCCTCGATCGGGGGAATCACCTCGGGATGGAGCGCGAACGCGTCGCCGGCGATGCGCGTGCGGGTGGCGCCGGGCGAGACAGAATTGACGCGGATGCCGCGCTCACCGAGTTCCTTGGCAAGGTAGCGGGTCAGGACGACCAGTCCGCCCTTCATCGTGCCGTAGGCCGAGTAGCCCGCCTCCAGGCCGGAGAACCGGGCCGTGTTGCTGGCGGTGTTGACGATCGCGCCGCCGTCGGCCAGCAGCGGGAGCAGGGTCTGGGTGAGGAAGTACGGGCCTTTCAGCAGCGCCCGCATGAGCTCGTCGAACATCTGCTCGGTCGTGTCCTGGAACAGAGCCATCCGACCGAAACCGGCGTTGTTGACCAGGAAGTCGAACGTCTCCCGCTGCCAGGTGTCGCGCAGGGCAGCGACGACGGACTCACGGAAGGCCGGGAAAGCCTCCGAGCTGCCGACGTCCAGTGACAGCGCCACGGCCGTGCCGCCGGCCTTCTCGATCGACGAAACAGTTGTCCGTGCGCCGGCCTCGTTACCGTGGTAGGTGATGATCACGCCCGTGCCGCGCCGGGCGATCTGACGGGCGGCACTCTGCCCGATGCCGGAGCTGGCACCGGTGACGATAGCGACCTGCATGGTCAACCAATCTTCTGTGTAGCGGAAACAGCCGTCGCGGAAACGGTCGTCGCGGGAACAGTCAACGTCCCGCCGGGGCTGGGGGAAAGCACGCGGGCGAGCCAGTCGCGGCGTGTTCCGCGCGCCGCGGCGGACACCCGGACCTGCGGGAACAGTGCGTCGAAGCCGTGGAAACCGCCGGCCCAGACATGCAGTTCGGCCTGGCCGCCAGCCGCCCAGATGCGCGTGGCGTAGGCGACGTCCTCGTCGCGGAAGACCTCGGCGGTGCCGGCGTCGATGTAGGTGGTGGGCAGGCCGGAGACGTCCTCGGCCAGGGCGGGCGAGACGTGGCCGGGCACCTCGCCGTCCGCGAGGTCGCCGAGTACCGATCGCCAGCCGAACTCGTTCATCTGCCGGGTCCAGACGCCGGGGTCGCCGGAGAACTGCCGGCTCGACGTCGTGTCGTTGCGGTGGTCGAGCATCGGGCAGATCAGCATCTGGGCGGCTGTCGCGGGGGTGCCGAGGTCGCGCGCCATCAGGGTGACGCCCGCGGCGAGGCCGCCGCCGGCGCTGGTGCCGGCGACGACGATGCGGCCGGGGTCGATCCCCAGGTCGTCGGCGTTGTCGGCGGCCCAGAGCAGGCCGCGGTAACAGTCGTCGACCAGGGTCGAGCCGGTGGCCTCGGGCGCCAGTCGGTAGTCCGCGGAGATGATGACGGCGCCGAACGCATCAAGCCATTCGAGCGGGATGTCGATCTGCGAGAAGCGATCACCCATGATCATTCCACCGCCGTGAATCCAGTAGACGCACGGCGCCGCCGTCCTGCGCGTGGTTCCGGCGGGGGCAAGGATCGACATGGGGATCCGCGTGCCGTCCGAGGTCGGGATGGTCACCTCGCGCCGGGTCACGGCTCGCCCTTCGAGATGTGGCTCGAGCGACGTGGAGGCCAGCTGGCGCAGCCGGGCGAGCGACTCGGGCCGGAGCTCGGTGACGAGCGGCATGCCGGCGAGGGCGGCGCCCAGTTCGGGATCGATGGCGGTTCGGGCCGATGTCACGGTTCGGGCCGATGTCACGGTGACTCCCCTTCGAGAATGTCGGGCGGCGGATCAGAAGGCGGGCTTGCCGCCGACCGGGACCTCGTCGACGTATCGCGGCTCGTCGGCGAGCAGAGGCTGGATCTTCTCGGTCAACGCCCGTGCCGCACCGGTGGCGAAGAACCGGCCGTGTGCTTCCTCGCTCGTCCAGCCCTCGGTGACGTGGACGATGTCCGGGTTGCCGGCCGAGCGGCCGATCAGGAAGACGACGCAGTCCTCGACGGGCAGGGACGGCGAGTCCAGCAGCAGTCCGACGAGCTCGTCGCCCCTTCCGGGCTGGGCGGTCAGGGTGGCGTGGAATCCGTGGCTGACGGTCATGGCAGCGGCTCTCCGGGATCGTGAAGGAGGTGCAGGCTGGAGAAGACGGAGGAGAAAGTGGCAGAGGCGGAGCTGTCGGGCACTCCTGGGATACCGACCAACCCATGGAAACATCGCTACCAGCGAAAACGTTAGACAGATACCCCTGACCTCTTGCCTGATCCTCTCAGGCACGCGACTATCGCTGGGTGCTTGTATCGGGTCAGGAGCTTGCCGAGATGCGTGACCTGGTCTCCCGGCACGCCCGGCCGGACATGACCACCGCCATCGACGGTGTCCTCGCCTCGAAGGTCGAGTACTCGACCGAGCCGTCGCCGTCGATGTCAGGGACCGTGCTTGCCCTGGTGGCGCAGGGGGCGAAGCGGATCGCGCTGGGCGACCGCCTGTACGAGTACCGCGCCGGCCAGTACCTCGTCGCCTCGGTCGACCTGCCCATCACCGGCCAGTACGTCGAGGTGTGCCCGGAGCGGCCGTCGCTGGGCTTCGGGCTGGTCCTGAACCCCGCCGCCGTCGCCGAGCTCCTGCTGCGGGCGACCCCGGCGGACCTGCCGCCCGTCGGCGGTGGTGCGCCCTCGGGTATGGCTGTCAGCGACGCGTCCCCGGGGCTCGTCGACGCGGTGATCCGGATGCTGCGGCTGCTCGACCAGCCCCGGGACCGCCCCGTGCTGGCGCCGCTGATCGAGCGGGAGATCCTCTGGCGGGTCATCGTCGGCGAGCAGGGCGCCGTCGTACGTCAGCTCGGCCTTGCCGACAGCAGCCTCAGCCACGTCGCCCGGGCCGTCCGCTGGATCCGGGAGCACTACGCGCAGTCGTTCCGGGTCGAGGAGGTCGCTCGGCTGTCCGGCATGAGTGTGTCCGCCTTCTACCGCAACTTCCAGGCCGTCACCGCGATGAGCCCCATCCAGTTCCAGAAGCAGATCCGGCTGCAGGAGGCCCGGCTCCTGCTGGCCACCCACCCGGGCGACGTCACCGGGATCAGCCACCGCGTCGGCTACGACAGCCCCTCGCAGTTCAGCCGCGAGTACCGCCGCCAGTTCGGCATGCCACCCAGCCAGGACGCCGCCCGCATCCGCGGACTGACAGGGCGGGCCGCGCCCGGCCTCGTCTGAGACGCCTCCGCCTCGGGCAGACTGGGGTACATGACGTCTGCGATCGAGCTGCACGGAGCTCCCCATGTGGAGCGATACCTCGAGACCGACGGGCGCGACGGGTACCACTGGCGCAACGGCACGACGATCCTGCTGCTGTTCACCACGGGGCGCTCGTCCGGTCTGCCGCGCACCAACGCGCTGATCTTCCAGCCCTGGGAGGACGCCTACCTCGTCGTCGCCTCGAAGGGCGGCGCCCCGGAGCCGCCGGCGTGGTTCCTCAACCTGGAGGCCAACCCCCTCGTCGAGGTCCAGATCAAGGGCGAACGCTTCGCCGCCCGCGCCCGGGTCGCCACGCCGGAGGAGAAGCCGGGGATGTGGGCGAAGATGGTCGAGGCCTGGCCCGACTACGACGACTACCAGACGAAGACAGCACGGACGATCCCGGTGGTCGTACTCGAGCGCGTCTGAGGGACAGGGCCCGGGCGTATCACTCAGCCGTGGGTGCGGACAACAACTCCGGCCTGTCCGCACCCACGGTTCGCCCCGTCGGCGGAGCTGCGGGCCATTACCAGGTCCGGGCGAGGACGTTGGTCAGGTAGCCGGTCATGCGGTCCAGCTTCGGTTTGTCGTCGGGGTTGGCGGCCGAGAGCGTGCCCTGCGCCCATTCCGCGGCCCACGTGGGCACATTGTGGGCGACGATGACGTACGTCCAGTTGTGGCCCCATCGATCGGAGTCGTATCGTTCACGCATTGCCCTGGCGGTCGAGTCCAGGGCCCAGTACGGATCGAGCGCCTGCTCTCTGGTCACGCCCGGCAGGGTGGTGTTCCACTGGCAGAGCCCGAAGTCGGAGTTGGTCCAGTAGCCGACGGCGCCGGGATCCCAGTTGCTTTCCAGGGCAGTCACGCCCCTCAGCAGGCCGCGTGGAACGGTGTACTTGATGGCGTACCGGTCGGCGATCGGCATGAACAGCGCGTACGACGTCTCCTTGTGCACCAGGCCGGGCGGGTTCCGCTCGCTGGCGGCGAAGAACATGTCCTGGTTGATAACCGGCTGCCGGTGTTGTTGGAAGGCGACCACCGCGGCCCTCGTCCGATCGGCGAACCGGCCGTCCGCCGGAATGGGCGTACCGGGGCCGCTGTGCCAGTTCAGCGCCCGCTGGATCGCCTTCACCGCCGCCCGCACGGCGTCGATGTCGCCCTGACTGCTGCCGTCGGGAGCTCGTTCACCGGCGCCGATTCCGTAGTAGGGGCCGAAACCGGTTCCCGCGGCGTCGATGGTGCCCCCGTAACCGTCTCTCGGCCAGCTGCCACGACCCACGCGCACCCGGTCCGGTGTGGTCACCGTGACTCCTCCTCGCTGCCAGAACATCCTCGCTGCCAGAACATCGCCATCGCCGAGCGTAGGGTTCTCGATCCGCTCGCGGAACGAAACCGACGGAGTGGCTCGACGTCCTGCGCCGCGGTCAGCCGGCGATGGACGGTTCCCGGCCCAGCGTGCGCAGGAGGTTCTTGCCGAGGGCACCGCCCGGGCGGGCGGCGGGCTGGGCCGGCCCGTCGGCAGCGGAGGCCGGACCGGCGACGTGCACC
The DNA here is from genome assembly GCF_041008525.1 of Parafrankia sp. FMc2. Lineage (NCBI taxonomy): Bacteria > Bacillati > Actinomycetota > Actinomycetes > Frankiales > Frankiaceae > Parafrankia > Parafrankia sp. FMc2. The sequence continues at coordinate 5,389 of NZ_JBFLUG010000027.1, forward strand.
TGCGCCGGCCGGCCGAGCATCGGGTCCTGCTCGAGGATGGCGCGTTCGTAGTCACGCATCCTCGGGGAGGGTTCGAGGCCCAGTTCGTCCATCAGCCGGCACCGCAGCGCGCGGTAGACGTCGAGTGCCTCCGCCTGCCGGCCGCACCGGTACAGCGCGATCATGAGCTGCTGGCTGAATCGTTCCTGGAACGGGTGTTCCCGCAGCAGATCCCGCAGCAGCGGGATGGTCCTCGCATGCTCGCCGCACTGCAGTTCGCAGTCGATCAGCGATTCGAGGGCGCCCAGCCGTAGCTCCTCGTACCGCGCGGACGCCGCGCGGCAGCGGGGGCCGCCGCGGGCCGCGCCGAACATCGGGCCGCGCCAGAGTCCGAGGGCATCCTGCAGCGCCTCGGCGGTGACCGCGGGCGGAGTGCCGCTCTGCCGGGCACGAATATCCGTCAGGGCGTTCGCGAAGATCTCGGCATCCAGCTCGCCTTCGCCGACAACGAGCTCGTAGCCACTGGAGTGGGCGATGAGTCGCGACGTGGCCGCGTCGGGTTCCAGCGCGGCCAGCTTCTGCCGGAGCCTGCTGACATGGGCCTGCAGGGCGTTCTCCACCCGGTCCGGATGCTGGCCGTTCCACAGTTCGTCGATCAGCATCCCGGTGCTGACCAGGCGCTGAGTGCTGGTGAGCAGGGTCAGGAGAAGGGTTCGCTGCAGCGATCCGGTCGGACGGACGAGCCGGGTTGACGTCTCGATCTCGAGCGGGCCCAGGACACGAAAGATCAGCATCTTCTCTACTACCCGTGAAGCACTGCGGGACGGTGGGGGGAACGGCGAGATCGCCGTGGGTCGCCGGGGCGTTCTCGAAATACCTGGCGCTGCGGCACCACGCGGTTCTCCCGACTATGGATGACCTGCCGACCGATACCAAGGTCCGACCTGCTTCGCTGCGACCGTGACAACGTCGATGATGACAACGATCCTCCCAGCGCTGGTGTCTTCTCTCTGACAGGCTTTGCAGCCATCCACGCCGCCCCGCAGGCAATCTCACCCGCAGGACGCCACACGGATCACAGCTCGACCAACAGTAGCTATCCGTGACCAGATATACACATTGAATAGTAGGCCTGACATCGCCGTGACGGGGTACTGACGAGTGGAATAACCAGCGGCGTTAGCGGGCACTGATGTCGATCGGCCACCCGCGGAGACCGGTAATTCCGCCACCGGTTTCGGCGTACCGTCGGCCGTGTGAGCGGCCAGCGCTCCCGGCACCTGCGGTTTCCCGGCCAGCACCGCTCACCCCCACCGCACCGCTGCTTTGCACCCTTGCATCCGCCTCGAGCACCCTCTCCTGCAGCGGCACCGGCGGATGCAGTTGCTTCAGGCACTCGGACGACCGCTCCGCCAACCGTCCGGACGACCATCCGGACGACCATCCGGACGACCGTTCAGTCGCGCCGTTCGCTTACCTCGCAGGTAATTGACGGGCCTGCGGCCGGCCATGGATCGTTCCCCCGAGCCAGTTCCGATCTGGTTCGACCGGCGGATGGTCCTGTCGATGAGGAGTGCCCTCGATGACCACGAGTTTCAACCCCGCGGCCCCGGCCAGGGCCGCGGGCGCCTCGACGGCGGCGCCCGCGGCGCCCCCGTCACCTGCGTCACCGGTCACAAAGCCACATCTCGGAACACTTCTGGTGGTCCTGACCGGCACATTCATGGGCGGCCTGGACTTCTTCATCGTCAACGTGGCCATCCCCTCCATGCAGATCGATCTGACGGCCAGCGCGGCTGCCATGCAGTTCGTGATCGCCGGATATGCCCTGGCCTTCGGCTCCGGCATGATCCTGGGCGGCCGGCTCGGTGACATCTACGGGCGGCGCCGCGTCTTCATCGCGGCCATGGCCGTGTTCACGTTGGCGTCGGCTGCCTGCGGCGTGGCGCCCAACGTCGAACTTCTGATAGCCGCCCGACTCCTCCAGGGAGCCGCCGCCGCGGTGATGTCACCGCAGGTGCTGACTATTCTTGGCACCACGTACACCGGCGAGGCGAGAGCCCGCGCCATCAATGCCTACGGCATGGCGATGGGTATCTCGGCGGTGTTCGGCCAGCTGATCGGTGGCCTCCTTATCAAGGGCGACGTTTTCGGGCTGGGCTGGCGGGCCTGTTTCCTCATCAACATTCCCATCGGCCTGGCGGCGATCCTGCTGGCGCCCCGGTGGGTTCCCGAATCCCGCGCCCCGGGCCGCCCCAGGCTCGACATCGTCGGCACGCTCATCGTGACGGCGGCCCTGGTCGCCGTCGTGCTGCCGCTGATCGAAGGCCGGGAGCAGGGCTGGCCGCTGTGGTCCTGGCTCCTCCTGGCCGCCGCGGTGCCGCTGTTCGCGCTGTTCGCCGGCTACGAACGCGCGGCAGCCCGACGCGGTGCCTCGCCCCTGATCGACCTGAGCCTCTTCCGTGAACGCGCGTTCACCGCGGGACTGCTGGCCCAGGTGGTCTTCTGGACCGGCCAGGCGTCGTTCTTCCTGGTCTTCGCCATCTACGTACAGCAGGGCCGAGGGCTGGACGCCCTGGAGGCGGGGCTCATCTTCGTCGCGATCGGCGGCGGCTACATGGCCACCTCGATGACCGCGCGACACGTAGCCGCCCGGTTGGGCCGGCAGGTCATCGCGCTGGGCGGGGTGCTGCGAATGATCGCCCTGACGGCAATGGTGATCATTCTCTACGCCGCGAGCAGCGATGTGAGCCTCGGCTGGCTGATCCCGGCGCTCATCCTCGACGGTGCCGGAATGGGGCTCGCGGTGGCTCCGCTCGCGGCGACGGTGATCTCCCGCATCACCCCGGCACACGCCGGCTCCGCGACCGGCGTCCTGACCACCGGAGTGCAGATCGGCAACGCACTCGGCGTCGCGCTGATCGGCGTGATCTTCTACGACATCATCGGCGACGGCGCGGGCCTGGAGACGTTCACCGACGCCTTCCGGACCAGCCTGTTCTTCCTCATCGGCATCGGGGCCGCGCTCGCTCTGCTGGTCCAGCTACTCCCCCGGGTGCCACGCGGCGCGGGTGGCCGCTAGCCGTTTCCCCTCGGGGAGGCGGGCTCGGGCAGTTCGCGTGACAGGTCCCGACACCATGCCCCGGCCCATGTCCCGGCCGGGGCATTGCCGGCTTTCTGTAGCAACCACATCTCGATCAACCACATCTCGGGCAGGAGGCTCCTATGATCAATTATCGCGACCTGGTCGAGCGGTACATGGCGATCTGGAACGAACCCGACCCCACGGCACGTCGCCGGGCGGTGGAGGAGCTCTGGGCACCGACGGGTGAGCACTTCGTCCAGACCTATGGCTTCCAGGGCTACGACGCCATCGAGGGCCGGGTCGGCCGGGCCCACATCCAGTGGGTACGGGACGGCGGCCACCTCTTCCTCGCGGGTGATGACCTCGCCGGCCACGGCAACCTGGTGAAGTTCAGCTGGGAGATGGTGCCCGCGGCCGGCGGTGAGGCCGCCTCGACCGGCTTCGACGTTCTCGTTCTCGACGACGAGGGACGGATTCTGATCGACCACCAGTTCACCGACCCGGCCGTCCCGTCGGTGGAGCGCAACGAGCTGGCAGACCGCTACCTGGCCGTGTGGAACGAGCCGGACCAGGCACGGCGCCGCGAGCGGCTCGCCGCCGTCTGGGCGCCCGGCGGCACGCTGGTGGACGCCGAGACCGGCGGCACGGCCAGCGGACTGGCAGCCGTCGAGAAGGTGGTGGCGGCCGCGGACGCCCGGATCGCCGCGGGCTACCGTTCCCGGCGCATCGGCGACGCCGACGGCCATCGCGACGTTCTGCGGCTGCACTGGGAGCTGCGTTCGGCGGAGGGCCGGCGGGCAGCGCACGGGTTCGACTTCCTCGTGCTCGACGCGGACGGGCGCATCTCGGCCAGCCACCGGTTCGTCGAACGGGTCGAGCCAGGCATCTGAGTGCCGGGGCGCCAGGGCATTCCTGGCGCGGCGGCCAGGTGACAGCAGCCCGGTGAGCGGGCAGCAGAGGACAAGCGGGCGGGAAACGGGCTTATGACCTTTCCCGCCCGCTTCACGTTGTCCGCACCAACCACCTGCCGCTCGGCGCGCCGCGGAGCGGCGAACCACCGGTGCCACTCCATCGCCTCCCACCGCGCCGCGGCGAGCACGCGCCAGCCGCCAGCCGCCAGCCACAGCCACAGCCACAGCCACAGCCAGCGCCGCACCCTTTATCACGTTCTGCGAAACGTTGCCGTTCACATTGGTATCACCTGCCCGACAATTGACTCGCAGCACCGGGCCACTCACTATGAGCATCAGCTGAGCGCAAGGAACCCTTGCCCATCTCGGTAGTGCCCGGAATTTCATCGTGAGGACACGGCGAGATCCCGGCACCCAGTTGGACAGTCACGTCGGTCCCAGTGGCGCAAGCCACTGATCACCCGGACCCGGCGCGACCATGTCGGCGAGTCGCATCGCCATGAGCGTGTGTCCACGGCCCAGGGTTTCGTGGCGCAGCACAGGGTCCACGCGTGGATCCGATCCCGATCTCGCGGCAGGAGTGGATCGCCATGCAGTTTTCCGTTCTCGGCTCGCTGGCAGTCTCCGCGCACGGCCGACGGAGCAGCATAAGTGGAAGATGTCAGGAAGCGCTTCTGCTGACATTGCTGATCAACGAGGGAACAGTGGTCGCGGTGGGAACCCTCATCGAGGAGCTGTGGGGGCCGCAGGCGCCCCGAAACGCGAGGAACGCGCTCCAGGCCCATGTGAGCCGATTACGGCGGGAACTCCACCGGCTGGAGCCGGACCGGCCCGAAGGCAGCATTGTGGCCCGCCACGGCGGCGGCTACCGGCTGAAACTGGCGCCGGCCGACGAGATTGACGCGACTGTCTTCATGACCGGTCTGCGTGACGTCCGGAGCTGGTGCCACAGCCGGCGGGACGAGGCCGTCGCACGGCTGCGGGAGCTGCTGTCACTGTGGTGTGGTCCGCTCTCGGGCGCCGCCGTCGAGGGCGCGATGTGCCGGGCGGCCGCAGCCCACTACGAGGAATCCCGGCTGGACGCGCTGGAGCTGTTGTTCGACCTCGAGCTGGTGGAGAACCGGCACGAGACGATCCTCAGCGAGGTACGGGAGCTGGCCGCCATGCATCCGCTGCGGGAGCGGTTCTGTGAGCAGCTGATGATCGCGCTGTACCGCTCCGGGCGGCAGGTGGAGGCACTCGACTACTACCACCGGCTGCGCCGTCGGCTGACCGGCGAGCTGGGCACCGGGCCGTCGGCGACGCTGCGGCGGACCGCGGAGGCGGTGCTCTCCCACAGCCCGCTGCTGACTGTTCAGCGGTGAGGGCGACGTGCCCGGCCGCCGGCCGCGACACGCCGGCGGCTGGGCACGGGCCTGCCCGCGCCCAGCCGCGCAGGGCCGGGCCTGACCGGTCAGCCCGCGACGGCGGCGAGCAGGCCGTCCAGCTCGGCGAGCACGCCGTCGGCCGCTGCGCACAGCGCGGTGTCATCCGGGTCGGCGCACACCGCGCCGAACAGTTCCACCAGTTTCTCCCTGGTCCGCTCCACGGCGGCGGGCGTGTCGGGCAGGTCGTTCATCTGGAGAGTCTCCGATCGGTGTTGGCGGAGTGCCGGCAGCCGGGGCGGGCCGGCGCGTGGGTGGCTGGTGCCCGTCGTGCCGTCGTGCCGTCACAGCGCGCCGTCACAGCGCGCCGGCCGCCCGGAAGATGTGGACGAAGTCGGCGATGCTCGCCGGGCCCTGGAACGCGACGTACTCGGGCAGGATCACGCTCTGCGCCCACTTCTCCTTGTAGGCGAGCTGGGTCGCCGCCGGGTAGACGGCTGCGCCGTGCTCCCAGAGGAAGTGCATGAACCAGGTGAACGCCGTGCTGGCACCCGGGAGCTCGAGATCGTCGCGCAGGGTGGTGAACGGCGTGAAGCCGAAGTGCAGCCATCGCACCCCCTCCGACTGGAGGACGTCGATGGCGGCCTTGTTGATCGCTTCCATGATGCCGGGTGAGTTGTCGGGCAGCCGGCGACTCAGGTCGTGCATCCAGCCCGGGCGGCTGCCGTACACCGGGGAGTAGGAGATGTACCCGGCGAGGCTGCCCTCGACGAGGCCGACGAACAACCGCCGGTGTTCCTGCATCGGCCCGCCGTACTGGCCGACCAGGTACTCCAGCTGCCGGGCGTTCTCGCCCTTGCTCGGCAGCCAGACCCGGTCGAGGGCGCGCATCTCGTCGTGCCAGTCGTCCAGGTCGGCCTCGATGACGGTCAGCCCGTTACGCAGCGCCCGCGAGATCTTGTTCCGCAGCTGCATGAACCTGGTGCCGGCCAGGGTGAACCCCGCCAGGTCCACCGCGTACGAGGAGCCGATCTGGTTCACCGTGAAGCCATGATCGGCGTAGATCGCCGCATCGGCGGCCTGGACCTGCACCGCGACGACGGTCTTTCCCTGCCTGCCGGCGAAGTCGACGAAGGCCGTCAACAGCTCGCGGTAGGACTCCGCGGGCGCGAAGGGGCCGCCGAGCTGGACGAGGTTGCGGCTGGTCGGCCGGTAGACGACGACTCCGGGCCGGCCGGGCAGCGTGAAGTACGCATTGCCCTCGTTGACCGCCAGGAAGGAGCTGGGATTCTCCGCGTCGGTGAATCCCTGAATGGCCCGGAGCGCGGCCTGGGCAGAACTCTCCGGGCTGGTTGGGTCGGTTCGGGTCACGGCTCTGGTCACGGGTTCGGTCACGGTTTCGGTCATCGGGATAGTCCTGTCCGCCGGTTCCGCAGGGATGGCTCGCCCGGGCTCCGAGCCTGCGACGGCGACTCTCACCGCACCTGCAAGGCTTTCCTGATCTGACCCACGGGCGTCGCGCGACCATACGACGCCAGAACTCGGGGCGGCAAGATACAGGAATACGTTTTGGGGCCCGTCCCGGCCCGGTCGTCAGCGGCCCGTAAGCGCGCTGTCAGAAATGCGTTCGCGGCGGCCGGTGGAACGTCTGGCGTCAGAAGAGCGTCAGCGCCGGGTAAGCCGGCACCGCCAGCATCGAATTCGACGGGCCAGGCAGCAGCCGCCCGGTGGAGCCGGGGTTGCGCAATGCGGGTTCCGGCACCTTTCACAGGTCCCCCGAGACATCGGCGATGGTCTGAGGAGAAGTCGACAGCCATGGCGAGACCACATCCGAGGCCAAATTCTGGAGACGGCCGGTCTGCGGGCGCGTACACACCGCCGGCCCGGGCGACCGTCTCCCCCGGAAGTCGGGAGAAGCCGCTGCTGAGCTATCCCTCCTACATCGGCGGCAAGGACGTCGAGGGTGTCGGCTGGGTGTACACGGTGAGTTCCCGGTCGTTGTTGGAGGACGTCTTCACCAGCGTCAGCCTGAAGCGTTCACTGGAACAGGATCCGGATCCGCTTTCACCGGCCGCCCAGCACCGGTATGTGACGGGCCGCTGCGCGGTCGTCGCCGATGCCGACGTGGACACGGCGACGGAGGCGGCGGCCGCCGCCGTGCCGGAGTGGGCGGCCGTTCCGCTGGCTGACCGGCTCCGGCTCGGCCGGCTCTTCCGGGAGAAGCTGCTGGAGCACGAGGAGACCTTCCTCGAGATCCTGGTGGCCGAGGCGCACCCCCGCCGGCTGGCCCGCTGGGAGCTGGCCTGCCTGTTGCAGGTCTTCAGCGAGGCCAGCTGCTCCTTCTACGAGCAGCAGATGTACGCCGAGTTCACGCACGGCCCGCGCCGGCTGATCGTCCGCCGCCAGCCGGATGGCGTCGTCTGCCTGAACCCGCCGCAGAACGCGCCGGCGCCGAGCTCGGCGCTCGCCGTGCTGGCGCTGATGGCCGGCAACGCCGTCGTCGTGCGGGCGCCCCGCAGCATCGCGCTGAGCACCATGTTCCTGTTGCGGGAGCTGGTGGTGCCGCTGCTCGACGAGCTCGGGGCGCCCCCGGGAACGCTGAACGTCATCTGCGGCAAACCGGCGCAGATGCTCGACCGCTGGCTCGAGCATCCCCAGGTGAACGACATCCTGTACTTCGGCGGCAGCGAGGCGGGGCTGCGCTTCGAACAGGAGTGCGTCGCCCGCGGCAAGAAGCCGATCCTGGAGCTGGCCGGCAACGACAGCTTCGTGGTGTGGAAGGACGCGGATCTCCCGCTCGCCGTCGAGGCGATCACCGAGTGCTTCTACGGCTCGGGGCAGATCTGCATGGTGCCCAACCACGTGATCGTGCACCCGGATGTCGCCGAGGAGCTGTTGCGACTGCTCAAGGCCCGGGCCGAGACGATCCGGCCGGGTTTCCCCGACGACGACGAGGTGGTGCTCTCACCGGTCCGTCGCAGCGAGAAGTTCTTCGCGCTGCTGCGGCAGGCCATCGCCGGCGGCGGTGAGCTGGTCACCGGCGGGCGGCGACTCGAGGTGGACGGGACACCCTCCCAGGCCGGGATGTTCCTGGAGCCGACGGTGGTCCGGGTGAACGGGCTGGCCGGTGCGCGGGAACTCGACATGGTGCGGCACGAGACGTTCTTTCCGCTGCTGCCGGTCGTCGTCCCCGCGCCGACCCCGGACGACGAACTGCTCGCCGAGATCATCCACTTCACCAACGCGAACGAGTACGGGCTGCGCAACTCCTTCTGGTCCGGCTCCCCCACCGTGGTGGAGCGCTACATCAGCCGGCTCCGCAACGGCGGCCTGGTGAAGGTGAACGACTCGCACATCGGATTCCTGCCCTACCTTCCGACGCACGGTGGGACGGGGCTGACGGGCGGCGCCTTCGGCGAGGCGAACTACCCGATCCTCAAGACCTCGCACATTCAGGGCGTGAGCATCGCGACCGGCGTCGTGCCGAGCATCGCGGCCTTCGAACGCTGAATTCCCGCCAGGGCCGACCGGAGGACATTTCCCATGCGTTCCCTCGACGTGGCGCGTGACGCCTGCGAACGTCACCACCCCGGGCTCGTGAAGAGCCTGGCCGACATTCCGCTGACCGAGCGGGAGACCCCCGGCAGCCCGGTGATCGACCTGTTCCGGACGCACGGCGGCACCGGGCTGCTGGCCCCGGCCGCCTACGGCGGGCACGGCGTCGACGCGCTGGAGGCGGTGCGGGTGACCCGGGCCGTCGGCGCCAGCTCGCCGTCGCTCGGCGTCGCCGCGACCATGCACAACTTCACCACCGCGATGCTCTTCGCGCTCGCCGCCGACGCGGACCGGCTCACCCCGTCGCAGATCCGGGAGCTGGCCCGGATCGCGCCGGAGGGCCTGCTGCTCGCATCCGGCTGGGCGGAGGGCCGCACCGAGCAGAACATCCTCAGCCCGTCGGTGGTGTGCGCCCCGGTCGACGGCGGCTTCCTGGTCAACGGGGCGAAGAAGCCGTGCAGCCTGTCCGGCTCGATGAGCCTGCTGACGGCGAGCGTGTCGGTTCCCGGGGAGAACGGCGCACCGACGCTGGCGGTGCTGCTGATCCCGGCGGACTCGCCGGGCATCACCATCCACCCGTTCTGGTCCAGCCCGGTCCTGGCCGCGGCCCAGAGCGAGGAGGTGCGGCTCGCCGACGTCTTCGTGCCGGACAGCCTGCTCATCCGGACGACGGCGGACGACCCGAAGCGGCTGGACGATCTGCAGGCCGCCGCCTTCGTCTGGTTCGAGATGCTGGTCACCTCCGCCTATGTCGGTGCGGCCAGCACGCTCGTCGAGCTGGTGCTGGCGCGGGGCCGCGGCAGTGTCAGCGACCGGGCCGCCCTCGGGCTGCACCTGGAGAACGCGGTCGCGCTCACCGAGGGCGTGGCCCGGGCGGTACGCGACGGCCTGGACGGCGACGAGGCGGTCTCGGCCGTCCTGGTGGCCCGGTTCGCCGCGCAGACCGCGATCGGCCTGGCCACCGACCTGGCTGTCGAGCTGCTCGGCGGGATCGCCTTCATCACCGCGCCGGAGATCGCCTACCTGTGCTCGGCGGTCCGCCCGCTGGGCTTCCACCCGCCGTCCCGGACCAGCACGGCGGACGCCCTCGTCGAGTACTGGGCCGGCGGCCCGCTCGTCCTCGCCTGACCGCACTGGAGGCCCCTTCATGACCACAGTCACCCAGCCGCCCACCGACATCGCCGGCCCCGAGTCGCCGGCACAGACCCTGCGGCGCTACCGCCAGCATCTGAGCAAGGGCCGGGCCGTCGTCGCCGAGATGTTCGGCAGCCACCTGGAGATGGCGTCGTCCGGTGCCTGGCTGTGGACCAGTGCGGGCGAGCGGTTCCTGAACTGCGGCGGCTACGGCGTGCTGACCCTGGGCGCCCGGCATCCGACCGTGCTGGCGGAGGTTCGCAACCAGCTGGACGCCCATCCGATCGCCACCCGCATCCTGCTGGAGCCGACCGTCGGCCGGGCCGCCGAGGCGCTGGCGTCGGTCGTCCCGCCGAGCCTGAACCGGATGCACTTCGCGCTCTCCGGCGCGGAGGCGGTGGAGACGGGGCTGAAGCTGGCCCGGGCCAACGGCCGGCGCCGACTGGTCTCGATGCACCTGGGTTACCACGGCAAGACCCTCGGCGCGCTGTCCGTCACCGCGAAGGAGGTGTACCAGGAGCCGTTCCGGCCGCTGCTGCCGGACGTCACGCACATCCCGTTCGGGGACCTGCCCGCGCTGGAGGCGGAGCTCGCCGCCCACCCGGGCGAGGTGTGCGTCATCGTCGAGCCGGTCCAGGGCGAGGGCGGGGTCATCCTGCCGCCGCCGGGGTACCTGCCCGGCGTCGAGGCGCTGTGCCGGGAGTACGGCGGTTTCCTGATCCTGGACGAGGTGCAGACCGGCATGGGCCGGCTCGGTGCCTGGTGGGGCGCGGACCTCTACGGGGTGCTCCCGGACGTCCTGCTCACCGGCAAGGCTCTCGGCGGCGGGGTGCTGCCGGTCTGCGCGGCGCTGGCGAACCGCAGGACGTTCTCGGTGTTCGACAAGGACCCGTACCGGCACACCGGCACCTTCACCGGCGCGCCGGTCCTGATGGCCGCCGTCGTGGGGGCGATCAGGGCCACGAAGGAGGAGGACGTCCCGGCGCGGGCGGCCAGCCTCGGCGCGCGGCTCCTGCCCGCCCTCACCGAGATCGTCACCCGGAAGCTGCCGGGGCTCGTGGTCGAGGTGCGTGGCCAGGGCCTGCTGATCGGCATCGAGTTCGCCGAGGCCGGGCTGGCCGGCGAGTTCCTCATCGAACTGTTCAACAACCGTGTCGTCGCCAACCACTCGATGAACGGGAGCTCGGTCGTGCGGCTGACGCCGCCGGCGATTCTCGACGACGCGCAGGTCGACTTCCTGCTCGCCGCCTTCGAGCAGGCCGCCGACGACCTGCTGGCACACGGTGCCACGATGCCGGAAGGGCTGTGACCGTCATGCGGAAAGTCGTACTGGACGCGGTCGTCCACGGGGTCTCCCCCGGGGACGTCTTCGAGAACGTGGCGTCGTGGGAGCGATACCAGGAACTGGCTCCGCACGCGGAGTCGGTGGTGGTGCACCGCGGCCGGCCGGAGCCGACCGGCTCGTCCAGCTGGGAGCTGCATTTCCGCAGCGGGCTGCTGCAGTGGTCCGAGGACGAGCGTTTCCTCACCGACCAGCTGCGGATCGAGTTCGAGCAGACCGAGGGCGATTTCGACGTCTTCACCGGTACCTGGACGCTCGCCGTCGACGGCGGAAACCCGGCTGACACGGCCGTGCGCTTCGTCTGCGACTTCGACTTCGGTATCCCGAGCCTCGAGGGCATTCTCGACCCGATCGCCGAGCGGGTCATCAAGGAGACGGTCGCCTGGGCGATCGCCGGCATGCACGAGAAGGTCACCTTCGGCGGCGGCCTGGACCTGACACCGGCAAACGTGGGCGGCGCCGAGGCTGCCGTCCCGGCCACGGCCTGACGAGGTATATCGCCATGGACGCCGCAAACCCGGTCGAGACACCGACCACCTACCGACTGCACCGGGCCGAGTACCTGGTCGCGTTCGCCGTCCTCACGGGCCTGTTCCTCGCGAACATCGGCGAGGTCCGCTGGCTGCCCGCGATCGTTCTCTTCGCCTACATCGACCTCATCGGCTACATCCCCGGCGCGATCGCCTACCGGCGCAGCCCGGACCACCAGGTTCCCCGGGCCTACTACGTCGCCTACAACGTGATGCACAGCATGATCACACAGGGGGCGGTGATCGGGGTCTGGATCTGGGTGGCCGGTCCCGAGTGGGCGCTGCTCGTGATCCCGATCCACCTGTTCGGCGACCGCGGCCTGTTCGGGAACTTCTACAAGCCGTTCGGCTTCGCCTTCGAACCCGAGCCGCACCCGGCCTACCAGCGGTTCGCCGCCGAGCTCGACCGCGACAGCGACAGCGGCGACGGCAGCGGCAGCGGCAGCGGCAGCGAGCCGGGGCCGGTGCTCTCCGGGCTGCCCGCCGGCTCCGGGACATGACCGTCGGGCCCGAGCCCGGGTCCGACGGTCGCCGTGACGCCGTCCGCCGGCTCTCCACCGGCGTGACGGTGCTGACGGTGCGGCACGGCGACGTCGTGCACGGCACCACGGTCAGCTCCGTCCTCGCGGTCTCCCGGGATCCGCTGCTGGTCGGGGTCAGCCTGCGGCGTGGCTCGCTGACATCCGACCTGGCCGTGGCCGGCGGGATGTTCGTGGTGAACGTGCTGTCCCGCCGGCAGGCACTGCTGGCCGACTGGTTCGCCGACCCGGACCGGCCGGCCGGCCTCGCCCAGTTCGACCGGCTCGACTGGCGACCGGACGCCGGCTGCGGCGCACCGCGGCTGGCCGGGGCCGTGGCGGCGATGACCTGCCGGCTGCGGACCCGGCTGACCACCGGCGACCACGACCTGCACGTCGCGGAGGTCGTCGACGGGACGGTTGGCGGCGGCAGCCCGCTGATCAGCTACGCCGCCGGGGTCCACGGCGCCGAACTGCACGAGGTGCCCCGCCGTCGAGGCCGGCGCCCACTCACCGGAGCAGCCGCGACCGGGCTCGACTGACCCGCGACCGATCTGACGAACCGATCTGACGAACGGAGTACCGCGATGGCCACCACCGTCCCCCGCGAGGCGGACTGGGACCAGGCCCCCGGGCTGCTGGACGGCGCCAGCACCCTCACCCTGACCACCGACGACTGCGGACTGGCGTACTGGCTGAGCGCCGTCGCCCAGGGCACACTGGCCGGCCGCGCCGAGACCGGTCACGCGCCCGGCGCACCGACACCGGAGTACATGCGCCGGCCCGGGCCGCTGCGGGACTCGCTGCTGATCGAACTGGGCTGCCGCTCGGTCGCCGAGGAGCAGGCGACCCGGGTGCTGTCGTACTACGTGACGCACGCGCCCGGCATCCCGGAGCTGGAGTTCTACGCCACCCAGCTGATCGACGAGGCACGCCACTCGCTGGTGTTCCGCAACCACCTGGTGGAGCTGGGGGTGCCCCGGGAGCAGCTGGCCGCCGTCGTCGAGGAGGTGTCCGCGGACTTCACCGCGGCGGTGATCGACCCGATCATCGACTTCACCCTCGCCACGGTGCGCGACGAAGGCGACTTCTTCGGCGGGGTCGCCATCTTCGCGATCATCATCGAGGGGGTGCTGGCCCCCGCAGCCGAGCTGAGCGAGCGCAAGTGGAGCCTGCTCGACCCGGCAGCCGGCGAGATCGCCCGCGGGACGTCGATCGACGAGATCCGTCATCTGACGGTGGCCAGCTCGATCGTCCGCGACCGGCTCGCCGCCGACCCGGAGTTCCGGCCGCGGCTGCTCGACATCCTGCGGCGCGGCCGGCAGCTGTGGGACACCGTTCCCGACCGGGCGTTCGTCATGCGCCGCGAGGAGCTGTTCCAGGCCGGGCTCGCCGAGCACGCCGACCTGCTGGCCGACTACGAGATCTGGCCGGGCCGGCGGCTGCTCGACACCACCCCGGCCGAGCGGTACGAGACCGCCGAGCGGTGGACCGACGAGATGGCCCGGGCCCGGATGGCCTACATGGGGCTGGACCCCGCGATCATCATCGGCCACCAGGCGGGTGCCCGATGACGGCCACGCCGGGCGGCCGGGCGCGCGGAGTGACCGTGCCGGCCGGGCGGGCCGCCGTGATCGCCGGCGCCGGTTCCTGGGTGCCGCCGCGCCTCGTCACCAACGACGACCTCGTCCGCTTCCTGGACACCTCGGACGCCTGGATCCGGGACCGCACCGGCATCGGGCAGCGCCGCCATGTCACCCCGGGCCTGTCCACCGGGGACCTGGCGGTCGAGGCCGGCCGGCGGGCGCTGCGGGCGGCCGGCGAACCGGCGGTCGACGCCGTCGTGCTGGCCACCACCACTCCGGACCGGCTGTGCCCCGCCACCGCGCCGGACGTGTCGGCCCGGCTGGGGTTCAACGGCATCGCCGCGTTCGACGTCTCCGCCGTGTGCGCCGGCTTCCTCTACGGGCTGGCCACCGTGGCCGGGATGATCGCCACCCGGACCGTCGAGACGGTGCTGCTCATCGGCGCCGACTCGTTCAGCACGATCGTCGACCCGGCCGACCGCAGCACCGCGCCGATCTTCGGGGACGGCGCCGGCGCGGTGGTGATCCGCGCCGGCGACACCGACGAGCCGGGCGCGGTCGGCCCGGTGGTGCTCGGCAGCGACGGCGACAACACCTACCTGATCGGCATTCCCGCCGGTGGGTCGCGGCAGCGCTCCGCCGGCAGCATGGTCGAGCCGGGCGACAACTACCTGCACATGCGCGGCCGGGACACCTACCGGCACGCCGTCGAACGGATGACCCAGGCCGGCCGGACCGCGCTGGCGCTCGCCGGGTGGGCGACGTCCGACGTCGACCGGTTCGCCGGGCACCAGGCGAACGCGCGCATCCTCGACGCGGTCGCCGACCGCCTCGGCGTGCCGGCCGGCGGGCACCGGCTGTCCAACATCGAGCGGGTCGGCAACACCGCGGCCGCCTCGATCCCGCTGCTGCTCACCGAGTCGGCGGCGGCCGGCCTGCTCCGCCCCGGCGACCGGACCCTGCTCACCGCCTTCGGCGCCGGCCTGAGCTGGGGCGCCGCCACGGTCGTCTGGCCGGAGGTGACCGCCCTCGCCGGGATTGGCGACACCACCGGCACCGCCGCCGTCGGCTGACTCCGCCGCACCTTCGCACGCACTCCCTGGGGAGATCTCATGTACGACCAGATCAAGCACCTGCTGGTGAGCGCGTTCCACGTGGACGTCGCCGAGGTCGCGCCGGAGGCCAGCCTGGAGGACCTCGGGCTCGACTCGCTGGACATCGTCGAGCTGGCCTGGGCGCTGGAGACCGAGCTGCGGGTCCGCATCACCGACGACGAACTCGCCGAACTGCAACAGGTGAGCGCGATCGTGCACCTGGCACAGGAGCGCGCCGCCGATGTCGCCTGAGCTCGCCGTCGCCGAGCCGGCCCCGGCGGTGACAACGACCGGACCGGCGTCCACCGCGGTCGCGCCGGGACAGATGGCGCCGCCGGCCGGTGGCGCCGGGGACCGGCTGCGCCGGCTGGTGGACGACGCCTCGTTCCTGGAGTCGGGCAGCCAGGCCCGGCACCGGGCCACCGCGTTCGGGATGGACCGTCGCCGCCCGGCCGGCGACGGGGTGGTGACCGGGCTCGGCCGGGTCGACAACCGGCCGGTCGCGGTCTTCGCCCAGGACCCGTCGGCCCTCGGCGGCTCACTCGGCGAGGTGCACGCGGCCAAGATCGAACGGACCGTGCAGGCGGCGGCCCGGGCCCGGATGCCCGTCGTCGGCCTGCTCGACTCCGGCGGCGCGCGCATCCAGGAGGGGGTCGGCGCACTCGACGGCTACGGCCGGATCTTCCGCTCCAACGTGGCGGTGTCGGGCCGGATTCCGCAGATCAGTGTGGTGCTGGGGGCCTGCGCCGGCGGCGCGGTCTACTCACCGGCGCTGACCGACATCGTCATCATGTCGGCCGAGCGGGGGTGCATGTTCCTCACCGGTCCGGCGGTCGTCAGGGCCGTCACCTTCGAGGACGTCACCGCCGAACAGCTGGGTGGGGCGCGGGTGCACAGCCGGGACTCCGGGGTCGCCCACCTCGTCGCCCCGGACCCCGACAGCGCGATCGCGATGGCCCGGCGGGTGCTCGGCTACCTGCCGAGCTCCTGCTGGGACGACCCGCCGGCGGCGCCACCGGCCGGCCCGGAACCGATGCCGGTGGTGCCGGCGAACCCGCGCAAGCCCTACGACGTGCGCGGAGTGATCCGCGGGGTGGTGGACGCCGGCAGCTTCCTGGAGCTGCAGCCCCGGTTCGCCCGCAACATCGTGACCGGCTTCGGCCGGATCGACGGTGTGCCGGTCGGCGTCATCGCGAACCAGCCGAACGCCCTGGCCGGGGTGCTCGACATCGCCTCGGCGGAGAAGGGCGCCCGCTTCGTGCGGTTCTGCGACGCCTTCGGGCTGTCGCTGGTCACCCTGGTGGACACCCCGGGCTTCCTGCCCGGGACCAGCCAGGAGGCCCGCGGCGTGATCCGCAAGGGGGCCAAGCTGCTGTACGCCTACGCCGAGGCGACGGTGCCCCGGGTGACGGTGGTGCTGCGCAAGGCGTTCGGCGGCGCCTACATCGTGATGAACTCCCGGTCGCTCGGCGCCGACGCGGTGTTCGCCTGGCCCGACGCACAGCTCGCGGTGATGGGCGCGGAGGGCGCCATCGACGTCATCTACCGCCGGGAGCTGGCGGCCGACCCGTCCCGGCGCGGTGAGCTGCTGACCCGCTACCGGGACGAGGCGATGCTGCCGCGGATCGCCGCGGAGCGGATGTCCGTCGACGAGATCATCGATCCGGCGGACACCCGGGCCGCGGTCAAGGACACCCTCGGCTATCTGCGGGGTGCCGGCTTCCCCCGGTTCCGCCACGACAACCTCCCGCAGTAGATCCCGAAGCCGCCTCCTCGCCTTCCCCGCATGGCCTTCCCCGCATGGCCGGCACCCGGCTGCCCGGCCATCCTCGACCTGGACAGGTGCGACATGACCGACACGACCGGGGCCCACCCGGGAGGCGCCCGACCACCGGCCCCACCGGCCCCACCGGGCCCGGCGGCCCCGGCGGCCGGGGACGACCGGCTGCGGCGGACCCTCACCACCCCGAAGATCGCCTTTCTGATCGTCTCGGCGGCCGCGCCGCTCGGTGCGCTGGTCGGCACGGTGCCGTTGGCGTTCGCGCTCGGCAGCGGCGCCGGTGTGCCCGCGACGTTCGTGCTCGCCGGCCTCACCCTGCTGTGTTTCTCTGTCGGCTACGCGGCGATCAGCCGACGGGTGGTGAACGCGGGCGGCTTCTACACGTATGTCGCCCAGGGCCTGGGCCGCACGCCCGCGGTCGGCGGCGGGTGGATCGCGCTGCTCGCCTATAACGCGGCAACGATCGGGGTGGCCGGCGCGTTCGCCTACTTCGCGCAGCTGGTGGCCGCCTCGCACGGGCTGGACCTGCGCTGGGAGCTGTGGGCGGCGGCCGGTATCGCGGTGACGGCGGCGCTCGGCTACCGGCAGATCGACATCAGCGCCCGGGTGGTGGCCGTGCTGCTGGTCGCCGAGGTCGGCATCCTCGTCGCACTGGACGTCGCCATCCTGGCCAGGGACGGCACGGCCGCGCTGCCGGCCGCCGCCTTCGCCCCGGGCACCGTGTTCGGCCCCGGCCTCGGGGTGTCGCTGATGTTCGCGTTCGTCTCCTACATCGGGTTCGAGTCCGCGGCGCTGTACGGCGAGGAGGCCCGGGACCCGGAACGCAGCGTGCCGCGAGCGACGTACCTGGCCGTCGTCGCGATCTCGGTGTTCTACGCGCTGACCAGTTGGCTGGTGGTCGGCGCGGTGGGCGCGGGCAACGTGCGCGCCAGCGCCACCGAACAGCTCGGCGACCTGTTCTTCCAGCTCAGCGACGACTACCTGGTCTCGGCGGCCACCACGGTGATGCAGGTGCTGCTGTGCACCAGTCTGCTGGCCGGCATGCTGGCGCTGCACGGCGCGGCGGTGCGCTACCTGTTCGTCCTCGGCCGGGAGCGGCTGCTGCCGGCCGGGCTGGCCGCGGTGCACCCGCGGCACGGCGCGCCGCACCGGGCAAGCCTGGTCCAGTCCGGGCTGACCGTCGTCGTGGTGGCCGCGTTCGCCGTCGCCGGGCTCGATCCCTACGTCAGCCTGGCGACCAGCATGCTCGGGCTCGGCACTGTGGCGATCATCGTCCTGCAGGCACTGGCCGGAGTGGCGGTGCTCGGCTACTGCTGGCGGCATCCGGCCGAACGGCGGCCGGGGGGTGGTGGTCGCGTCGCTGGCCGGCGTCGCCGGCCTGACGGCCGCGGCGGTCCTGGTCGTGGGCAACTTCTCGGTGATGACCGGGACGACGAACGCCGCGATCACCTCACTGCCCTGGCTGGTGCTGGTCGCCGCCGTCGGCGGGGCCGCCCACGCCTGGTGGCTGCGCCGGGCCAGGCCGCGACGTTTCGCGGCGCTGGCCCGCCAGCCCGCCACCGACCACCCGGCGTCGGATGACGGTCCGGCCGATCAGTCCACGGTCAGTCCGGTGTCAGCCGCCTCTGTTTGACTTCCACCATCCGGGTCGACGAGGTGACCAGATGAGTATTTCAGCACAGCACACCGAGACCATTGAAAGAATCGGCGAGCTGCCCCGGTCGGAACGTTTCGATGCTCTCGAGGAGCTGGTCGTCACAGAGTTCAGAAGAACTCTCCTGATGACCGACGACGAGGAACTGGAAACCGAGAAAAGCTATTTCGAGATGGGCTTCACCTCGCTAAGGATCATCGAGATCAAGCAGCGCCTCGAGGAACTGCTCGGCTGTGACATCAGCGCGAACGTGCTGTTCAACCGGCCGACTGTCGGGCGCCTCATCTCCCATCTGAGCGAGGACGTGCTGGCCGACCTGTTCGTCGGCCCGGGTGGCGGGACCAGCGGTCGGCAGGTGTCCGGCCCAGCCCCGCAGGACAAGGAGACGGCACTGTGACGACCACACCGACGGACAGGCCGGCGGACAGGCCGGCGGACAGACCGACGGCCGCGCCGACGCGCACGCCGGAGTCCACGGGACAGGACGCCGCCGAACTCGCCGCGGCCCTGGCGACGATCCGCGGCCGGGAGGAGGCCCTCGATGCCAGGGAGAGCCGCCTGCACGAGCCGGTCGCCATCGTCGGCGTCGGGCTGCGTTTTCCTGGCGACAACCACACCCTGGACGATTTCTCCGCGTTCCTCCGAGCCGGCAGAAACGGTATCCGTCCGGTACCGGAGGATCGGTGGGACCTGGATGCCTTCACCGCCCGGAACCCGGACGACCGGGGCCGTATCCGGGTAGCCGGCTGTGGCTTCGTCGACGATATCGACAAGTTCGACGCCCAGTTCTTCAACATTTCCCCGCTGGAGGCCCAGTTCACCGACCCGCAGCAGCGGATGCTGCTGGAGACGGCCTGGGAGGCGCTTGAGGACGCGAACATCAACCCGACGACCCTGCGGCACGGAAACGGCGGTGTCTACATCGGGGCGAGCTCCATCGACTACGCCCTCGAACTGGACTCCCTGCCGTACGAGGACCTGGACGGCCATCTCGCCTCGGGTATCACCACCTTCCCGATGTCCGGCCGGCTGTCGTACTTCCTCGGCTGGCGCGGGCCGAGCATCAGCACCGACGCGGCCTGCGCGTCCTCGCTCACCGCCCTGCACCTGGCCGTCGACGGGCTGCGCTCCGGGCAGACCGACATCGCGCTGTGCGGCGCGGTCAACGCCATCCACCACCCGCGGATCCTGGTGGTGTTCTCGAACGGCAACATGATGGCGCCGGACGGTCAGTGCAAGACGTTCGACGAGGCGGCTGACGGCTACGCCCGGGCCGAGGGCTGCGCCGTGCTGGTCCTCAAGCGGCTCTCCGACGCCCGCCGGGACAACGACCGCATCCTCGCGGTCGTCCGCGGCACCGCGATCGGCCAGGACGGCGAGAGCGCCGGGCTGACGGTGCCGAACGGCACCGCCCAGGAGGCCGTGATGCGCTCCGCGCTCGCCGACGCCCGGCTCGCCCCGTCCGACATCTCCTATGTCGAGGCGCACGGCACCGGCACCCCCCTGGGCGACCCGATCGAGATGGGCGCCATCACCGAGGTGTTCTCCGAGTCGCGCACGAAGGCCACGCCGGTCGCCGTCGCGTCGGTGAAGACCAACATCGGTCACATGGAGCCGGTCGCCGGCCTCGGCGGCGTGATCAAGACCATCGCGCAGATGCGGGAGCGGACGATCTTCCCGCACCTGAACATGCCGAACCCGACCGGGCGTATCCCCTGGGACAGCATCCCGGTCACAGTGCCCACCGAGAACCGCGACTGGGACGGTGGTGGAGGAGGAGGAGACGGGGACGGGGACGTCCGGCGGGCCCTGGTGAACAGCTTCGGGTTCGCGGGCAGCATCGCGTGCGCCGTCCTCGAGGAGGCCCCGGCCGACACGTCGACTCCGGCGCCGGCCGCGGCGCCGACCGCCGCGGCCGGGGCGACCGGCCGGGTGTTCACGCTGTCGGCGAAGAGCCGGCCGGCGCTGAAGCTGCAGATCGAGCGCTACCAGCGGTTCCTCGCCGAGAACCCGGGCGTCGACCTGACCGGCCTGTGCTACACGGCGAACGTCGGCCGGGCGCATTTCACGCACCGGCTGGCCGGCGCCGTCCGCGGCCACGAGGAGCTCACCGACCTGCTGGCCCGGCAGCACGACCAGCTCGAGCGCGGCAGGGCCGGTGGGCCGGACGTCCGCAAGGTCGCCTTCCTGTTCACCGGGCAGGGTTCGCAGTACGCCGGCATGGGTGCCCCGCTGTACGACCGGTTCGCGGTGTTCCGCGAGCACGTCGACGAGTGCGACCGGCTGTTCGCGCCGTACCTCGACGCCTCGGTCCGGGACATGATCCGCGGCACGGCCGCCGACCCGGAGCAGATCCACCAGACCCGTCTCACCCAGCCCGCGCTCTTCACCCTCGAGTACGCGCTGGCGAAACTGTGGCTGTCCTGGCGGGTCCGGCCGAACGTGCTGATCGGGCACAGCATCGGCGAGGTGGTGGCGGCGGCCGTCGCGGGCCTGTTCACCGTGGCGGACGCCGTCCGGCTCGTCGCGGCCCGGGCCCGGCTGATGCAGTCGGTCAGCGAGCCGGGCGGGATGATCGCGGTGAACGCCGCCGCCGCGGACGTCGAGCCGCTGCTCGCCGGCTACCCGGACCTGGCGATCGCCGGCATCAACGCGCCCGAGCAGTGCGTCGTCTCCGGTGGGGACAAGGCACTGGCCGAGGTCGGCGAGCAGCTGACCGCCCAGGGGCACAACGTCAAACGGCTGGCGGTCTCGCACGCGTTCCACTCCCCGCTGATGGCCGAGGTGTACGAGGCCTTCCGAGCCGAGATCGCCGACATCACGTTCCACGAGCCGACGCTCACCCTGATCTCGAACGTGACCGGCGCGGTGGCGAAACCGGCCGAGATCTCGACCCCGGACTACTGGGTCCGGCACATCGGCGCGCCGGTGAACTTCGAGTCCGGGGTGGGCGCGATCGCCCGCCGCGGCCGGCACGCCTTCGTCGAGGTGGGGCCGACCCGGGCGCTGACCGCGCTGGCCCGCCAGTGCGTGCCGGCCGGGGACCATCGCTGGCTGACCAGCCTGGCGCCCAAGGACCTCGACGGCGCGACCATCGACGCCGCCGTCGCCGGGGTGTACGCCGCCGGGCTGGCGTTCTCCTGGCCGGCCTACCACGCCGACCGGCCGGGCGAGCTGATCTCGCTGCCGACCTACGCCTTCGACCGCCGGCGGCACTGGCTGCCGGTGAAGGGCCGCCGGCACGCGCTGGGCGGCGCTGCCATCGCCGGCCCGGTCACCCATCCCCTGCTCGGGGCCGAGGTGCCCGCCGCCGCCCAGACGGACACCGCCGGGACAGACACCCGCGCGACGAACACCGCCGACTCGGACACCCGCGCGCCGGCCGCCGACGGGGTACGCGAGTTCGCCGCGCAGATCAGCGTGACCGAGCCCGCGTGGCTGGCGGACCACGTCGCGATGAACCGGGTGGTCTTCCCCGGCACCGGCTACCTGGAGACGCTGCTGGCGCTGCAGGACGCCGTGTACGGCGACACCGGGCGGCCGATCGTGGACCTGCGCATCGCCGAGCCGCTGTTCCTGGCCGAGGACGAGCGGGTGCAGCTGCGGACCAGGCTGCGCCCGGCCGCGGACGGCACCGCCACGGTGGAGATCGCCAGCATCGTGCCGGGTTCCGACGGCCCGATCGAGCGCCGGCATGTGACCGCCGCCTTCGGGCCGCGGACGGACGCCGTACCGACCCCCGCCGGCGAGCTGACCCCGGCCGGCGAGCGGCTGCGCGAGCTCGCCGCGGCGGCCGGGACGGCGACGGCGAGCCCCGCGACCGGGAGAGCGGCCTCGGCTACGATCCCGACCGCCGAGCTCTCCGCCGAGGAGGTCTACGCGGCCTACGCCGCGGCCGGCCTCGACTACGGCGAGCAGTTCCGTCGGATGCGCCGGGTGCTCCGCTACGGCGAGATCGGGACGCCGGACGTCCTGGCCGTCGGCGAGCTGCGGGGCAACGAGGCGGCGGGCGGCACCTCCGGCGTCGAGCTGGTGGCGCCGGCCATCCTCGACAGCGCGTCGCACGCGTTCGCCGCGCTGGCCGTCGACGACGAGAAGTACCTGCCGGTGCGTTTCGGCTACTTCCGGTTGCTGAAGAAGCCCCGCTCCGCCGACCTGCAGGTGCTGCTGGCCACGGCCGAGGTGGACGCCGACGGCGTCGACATCTCGCTCGACCTGCTCGTGCTGGAGGGCGGCGAGCCGGTGTTCGAGCTGCGTGGCCTGGGCTGCCGCCGGCTCGCCGAGAGCACCGGCCGCCGGACGGGCCTCGTCCAGCACCTTCGCTGGACGAAGCAGTCGCTGCCCGGGCAGGGCGGCCAGAGCGACCGGCATCTGCTCGCGGTGCTGCCGACCGGCACCGACGAACCGGCCAGCCTGCGGACGCGGGCGGAGGGCGCCGGGGTGCGCCTGAGCATCGCCCGGACCCTCGCCGAGGTCCGCACCGCGCTGCGGGACGGCGCGGTCACCGACATCGGCTGGTGGTGGGCCGCTTCCGGCGGGCGGCCGAGCGCCGGCCCCGCGAGCGCCAGCCAGGCCGTGGCCAGCCTGGACACGGACCGTCTGGACACGGACAGCTCGGGCACGGACAGCTCGGGCACGGACAGCTCGGGCACGGACGGCCCGACCACGGCCGCGCTGTGGGCCGAGACGGAGTGGAACTACACCGGGCTGCTCGAGCTGGTCGGGGTGCTCGGCGATGCCGGCTTCGGCCGGGACCAGCGGCTGTGGCTGCTCACCGAGCAGGCCCAGCATCTGCCCGGCGACACCCCTGCCGCCGCCGGGCCGCCGCCCGCGGCGAGCCTGTGGGGCTTCGGCCACACGCTGCTCAACGAGTTCCCGTCCTGGCGGGTCACGCTGATCGACCTGGCCGACGCCGACCCCGGGCCGTTCCTCGACGAGCTGACCGGCCGCACCGGCGAGGAGTTCCAGCTCGCCTTCCGCGGCGGTCTGCGCCACGTGCGCCGGCTGCTGCCGGCAGGCCCCGACGGCGGGCCGGAGGACGGGCCGGCCGGGCCGGACGGCAACGCCGAGCTGGTCATCCGGGAGTACGGCCGGTTCGGCGGGATCACGCTGGTGCCCAGCGCGGACATCCCGCCGACCCGCGACGAGATCCAGGTGGCGGTGCACGCCGCCGGGCTGAACTTCAAGGACGTGCTCAACGCGCTGGGCATGCTCCGCGAATTCGGCGACCAGCCGCTCGGCTTCGAGGCGGCGGGCACCGTCGTCGCGGTCGGCCCGCAGGCAGCCTTCCAGCTCGGCGACGAGGTCGTCGTCAACCACATGGGCTGCATGAAGCGCCGGATCACGGTGCCGTCGGCGATGGCGGTGCCCAAGCCGGCGAACGTCAGCTTCGTCCAGGCCGCCGGCCTCGGCTCGGTGTACGTCACCGCCCACTACGCGCTGACGACGCTCGCCGGGATGAAGGCCGGCGACAGGGTGCTCGTCCACGCCGCCGCCGGCGGTGTCGGCCAGGCCGCCGTGCACATGGCGAAGGCGGTCGGCGCCGAGGTGTACGCCACCGCCAGCCCGCACAAGTGGCCGCTGCTGCGGGCCCAGGGTGTGCGGCACGTGATGAACTCGCGCACGCTCGACTTCGCCGACGAGATCCTGCGGGTCACCGACGGCGCCGGCGTCGACATCGTCCTGAACAGCCTGAACAAGGACTTCATCCCGGCGGGGCTGCGGGCGCTGGGCGACGGCGGCCGGTTCGTCGAGATGGGCAAGGTCGGTGCCTGGACGCCGGAGCAGATGCGGGCGGCCCGCCCGGACGTCACCTACCACAACTTCGATCTCAGCGAGCTGCCCGAGACGGAGATGTACCGGCTCAACAGCGAGATCATGGGCATCGTCGTGAGCCGCGTCGCGGCCGGCGAGCTGCCGCCGATCCACACCACCGCCTACGCGCTCGACGAGGTCGAAGAGGCGTTCGGGGTCCTCAGCCGAGGCGCCAACATCGGCAAGCTGATCCTGACGTTCGTCGACGAGCACGTCCCGGCGGCGCGGGAGGTGACGCTCGACCCGGAGCACACCTACCTGGTCACCGGCGGGCTGGGCGGGCTCGGTCTGCTCACCGCCGGGCAGCTCGTCGACCGGGGCGCCCGGCACATCGCGCTGGTCGGCCGGCGCACCGAGCCGGCCGCGGACGTCGCGCCGCTGCTCGCCCGGCTGCGGGAGAAGGCCGAGGTCACGGTGCACCGGGCCGACATCTCCGAACCGGCCGAGGTGACGCGGCTGGTCGGGGAGCTGACGGCCGGGCGGCCCGTCGGCGGGATCGTGCACGCCGCCGGTGCCATCGTCGACGGCCCCGTCGCCGCCATGACCTGGGAGCAGATGCGTCCGGTGCTGGCACCGAAGATGGCCGGCGCGGCTCTGCTGCACCAGGCCACGCGGGCTTTCCCGCAGCTCGCGTTCTTCGTCGGGTACTCGTCGGCCGCCTCGGTGACCGGCGCGCAGACCCAGGCGAACTACGCGGCGGCGAACGCCTATCTGGACGCGCTGATGCAGTGGCGGACCGCCCGGGGCCTGCCCGGCCTGAGCATCAACTGGGGCCCGTGGAGCACGGTCGGCATGTCCGCCGGGCTCAGCGAACAGCTGATCCGGCGCTGGGCCGACGAGGGTGTGCGGCTGCTGGCACCAGCGAAGGGCGTCCGGGCGTTCAACGCGGTTCTCGGCGCGCCGACCGCCCAGGTGGTCGTCGGTGAGGCGGACTGGGGCCGGTACGCCGCGACCCGGCCGGCCGGGAACGCCCTGTACGCCAGGTACGCCGTCGACGACGGTTCCGCGGCGCGCATCGACCTGGAGGCGCTGCTCGCGGCCAGCCGTCCGGAACGCACCGCGGCCATCGACGAGTTCGTGCGGGCCAAGGTCGCCGACGTCCTGCACTACGACGACGTCGAGGACGTCGACTCGGTCACCGAGTTCACCGCTCTCGGCCTCGACTCACTGGTGGCCGTCGAGCTCAAGAACGCCCTGGAGTCGGCGTTCCGGCTGCCGCTGGCGACGTCGATCGCCTACGACTACCCGTCGGCCAGCCTGCTCGCCGAGTTCCTGGACCAGCAGCTGGTGCCCGAGCCCGCGGCCTGAGGCCTGAGGCCACCTCCGGTGCCGGACGCCAGATGCCAGACGCGAGAGACAACAGACGGAGTGAGGTCATGATCGATCCCGATGCCCACACGCTGACGGCCAGGTCCGCGGTGCACGCCGCCCGTCGTCCCGATCACGTGGCCCTCATCTGCGAGGACCGGGAGCTGACCTACGCGCAGCTGCACCGGGAGAGCAACCGCACCGGGCACGCGCTGCTCGCCGCCGGGCTGCGGCGCGGCTCCCGGGTGGCCTACCTCGGCCGGGAGTCCGAGTACTACTACGACCTGGTGCTCGGCTGCGCGAAGAGCGGCACCGTGCTGGTGCCGATCAACTGGCGGTTGACCGCCCGTGAGGTCGACCACGTCCTGCACGACTCGCACGCCGAGATCATCTTCGTGGAGGAGGAGTTCCGCCCGGTCGTCGAGCGGGTGCGGATGGACCTGCCGCGGCCGGTGACCGTGGTGACGGTCGACACCCCGGGCACCAGGTCGGGTGGGTTCCTGGCCTGGAAGGCCGGCCAGCCCGACACCGCGCTGGACCCGGGCACCGGACCGGACGACCCGGTGGTGCAGATGTACACCAGCGGCACCACCGGGCTGCCGAAGGGCGTCGTGCTGGCGCACCGCACCTACTTCGTCTTCATCGAGAACATCCGCCGGGCCGGCAACGACTGGATCGACTGGCTGCCGACGGACCGTGCGCTGATCGCCTTCCCCGGTCTGCACTCCGGCGGCATGGCCTGGTTCCTGCACGGTTTCGTCGTCGGCTGGACCAGCGTGGTGCTGCGGATGTTCGTGCCGGAGGAGGCGGTGCGGCTGATCCGGCATCACCGGATCACCAACACCTTCGCCGCCCCGGCGATGCTGCAGATGATGCTGGACGAGCGGGGTGCCACCCCGGAGGCGTTCTCGTCGCTGCGCAAGGTGGTCTACGGCGGCGCGCCCATGCCGGCGGCGCTGATGCTGCGCTGCATCAAGGAGTTCGGTTGCGAGCTGGCGCAGATGTACGCCTCCGCGGAGACCGGCAGCGTGGTGACCGCGCTCGCCCCGCACGAGCATGTGCCCGGCCACCCGAAACTGGGCACCGCGGGCCGGGCCTGCCCGGGCAACGAGGTGCGGATCGTCGACGAGCAGGGCCGGGCCCGGGCCGCCGGCGAGATCGGCCAGGTGTGCGTACGGACTCCGGCCCGGTTCCTGGAGTACTGGAACCGCCCGGACGCCACCGCCGAGACCGTCCGGGACGGCTGGCTGCACATGCCGGACGCCGGCTACCTGGATCCCGACGGCTACCTGGTGATCTGCGACCGGATCAATGACATGATCATCGTCGCCGGGCAGAACATCTACCCGGTCGAGGTCGAGAACGCCATCCGGACCCATCCGGACGTGGTCGACGCGGCCGTGGTCGGGGTGGCGGACGCGCGGTGGGGCGAGGTCGTCCAGGCGGTCGTCGTGGCCCGGCCGGGCATCACCGTCACCGGCCGTGACCTGATGCGCTGGTTGCGCGGCCGGATCGCTGACTTCAAGATTCCCAACCGGTACGAGTTCGTCGACCAGCTGCCCCGCAACCCCACCGGGAAGGTGCTGCGCCGCGAGCTGCGGGCCCGGGCCGGCGCGGCTGCCGCGGCGGCCGCGGCGGCCGCGGTCGGCGGGGAGACACCATGAGCCCGCGGCCACGCTGGTTCCAGCCGGCCGAGATCGACCCGGAGGCCGCGGTCCGGCTGTTCTGCCTTCCCCACGCGGGCGGCGGCGCGTCGACCTTCCACGGCTGGGCGGAGTACCTGCCCGCGGATGTCGCGATGCAGGCCGTGCAGCTGCCCGGCCGGCAGGACCGGCTCTCCGAACCGCCGTTCACCCGGCCGGAACCCCTGCTCGACGCGCTGTACGAGGCGCTGATGGACGAGCTGGACGACCGGCCGTACGCCCTGTTCGGCCACTCGCTGGGCGCCCTGCTCGCCTACCGCCTGGCGGTGGCCGTCGACCGGCGCGGCGGTCCCCCGCCAGTGCTCGTCGGCGCCGCGGGCTGGACGCCGCGGGGGTTCCTGGTACCCCCCAAGGACAAGATCGACGCGCCACAGCAGGAGCTCGTGGACTGGCTCATCAGCCTCGGCTCGCTGCCACCGGAGATCTACACCGACGAGCGGATGCTCGCGATCACGATGCCGCCGACCCGGGCCGACCTGACCGTCTGCGCCTACCTGGTGGACGACGGCGCCCGGGTGCCGTGCCCGCTGGTCACCTACACCGGGCGGTCGGACACGCTGATGAGCGAGGGCGCCGTCAGTTCCTGGCTTGGCCGCGGAACCAGCTACCTCGGCAACCGCGAGTTTCCCGGCGGCCATTTCTTCGTCGACGACTGCGGCCTCGCCATCGCCCTCGACCTTGTCAGCCACCTGCGCCGCTACCTCGCCCCGGCCCGCTAGCGCCGCGCGGCGCTGTACGCCGCCGACCCCGACAGCGGCCCCGTCCCCTCCCTTTTCGTTCCCGTTCGTTCGTTGCACACCCGAAGGAGTCACGGACATGATCCCGAACAGCGACTGGAACACCTTCGTCGACCGCTACATGGCCTCCTGGAACGAGGAGGACCCCGCCGCCCGCCGAAAGATCATCGACGACATCTGGGCGGAGGACGGCACCTACTACAACCGCCTCTTCGTGGTCAGCGGCCGCGACATGATCGACAACGCGGTCACCGCCGCGCACAACGAGTACTTCGCCAAGGGATTCTCGTTCCGCTCCCAGAACGACGCCTACGGCCATCACGGCGGCTGCCTCTTCGGCTGGGTGATGGTCAGCACCGCGACCGGTGCGGTCGACACCTTCGGCCGGGACTTCATCGTGACCAACGCCGACGGGCAGATCACCATCGACTACCAGTTCGGCATGAAGCCGCCGTCGCTCTGACGTGACCTGACCGGATCCGGCCTGACCTGATCCGTCGAGAACACAGAATCCGGAACCGGGCACCTGACACCCGGCGGACGCGGAGGAGCGATCCCGATGCATGACCCGCAGGCACTGCTCGACTCGGGTGAGGAGGCCGTCGCGCGGATGTGCCGCCGCGGCCACTCCCTCGACCTGACGACCCTGGGCGAGCTGACCCGGCTGCGCCGCCAGACGGTGGACGCGGTCGGGCGCCTGCGGGCCGAGTCCAACCAGCTCGCCCGGGCCGGCCGGGACCACGGGCGTTCCGGCGGGGTCGCCCAGGCAGAGGTCCGGACCCGGGCCCGGGAGCTCAAGGAACGGATCCAGCAGACGGAGGCCGAGCACCGCCTGGTCTGCGCCGAGCTGGACGACATCCTGCTGGCGATCCCGAACCTGCCGGCCGACGACATTCCGGACGGGAACTCGGCGGCCGAGGCGGTCGAGCTGTACCGGGTCGGAGCTCCGCCCGTGTTCGACTTCCCGGTCCGCCACCACGCCGAGATCGGAGAGCTCACCGGGGTGCTCGACATGCGCCGGGCAGCCCGGCTCTCCGGCGCGCGGTTCGCCGTCGCACGGGGCCAGGGTGCGGCACTGGGACGCGCCCTGGCCGCGTTCTTCCTGGACGTCCACACCAGGGAGCACGGCTACACCGAGTACGCGGTACCGAGCCTGGTCAGCCGGGAGACGATGACCGGGACGGGACAGCTGCCCAAGTTCGAGCAGGAGCTGTTCCGGACCAGGGTCGGGGACCGCGATCTCTACCTCATCCCGACCGGGGAGGTGCCGCTGACCAGCCTGCACGCCGGGGAGACCCTCGACCCGGCGGACCTGCCGCTCGCGCTCACCGGCCACACACCGTGCTTCCGGTCGGAGGCCGGCTCCTACGGCCGGGACACCCGGGGCATCCTGCGGCTGCACGAGTTCGCGAAGGTGGAGCTGGTGCGCATCTGCCCGCCCGAGCAGTCCGAGCAGGAGCTGGCGCTGCTCCTCGGGCACGCCGAGGAGCTGCTGCGCCGCCTCGGGCTGGCCTACCGGGTCGTCGTGCTACCCGCCGGCGATATCGGGTTCTCCGCCCGCAAGACCTTCGACATCGAGGTGTGGCTGCCCAGTCAGGGGGACTACCGGGAGATCTCGTCCTGCTCGGACTGCGGCACCTTCCAGGCCCGCCGGGCCCGCATCCGGATCCGGGACCGCCGCGGCGCCACCGGCTTCGCGGCGACGCTGAACGGCTCCGGCCTGCCCGTCGGCCGCACCGTCGCCGCCATCCTCGAGCAGTACCAGCGCCCCGACGGTTCGGTCACGGTGCCCGACGTCCTCGTCCCCTACCTCGGCGGGCAACGACTGATCGAGATCACCCCCCCGACCTGAGAGCGTCGGTCGTCGTCGCGTCCGCCGGGAAGAACGACTCGATCGTCAGCTCGGCGACGGTGACGTCGCGCGGCGTGCCGAACGTGGCCACCATGCAGAAGAAGGACAGCTCCCGGTCGCCGACCCGCAGCCGCAGGGGTACGAAGATGTCCCCGGCGCCCGGGACGGCGACCTCGGGCTCCTCCTCGTCGCACGGATAGCTCGACAGCTCGGCGTACAGGTCCGCCAGCCGACCGTCCGCCGCGACCCGCCGCCGCACGCGGCCGAGCAGGTGCGCCCGCCATTCACCGAGATTGAGGATCCACGGAGCCATTCCGAGCGGATGCAGGGCCAGCCGCAGTGTGTTGACCGGCGGCGCCAGCACCTCCGGAGCGGCCAGGTCGGTGAACAGCGACAGGCTCGGATTCGCGTCGACAATGTTCCAGTCACGGTCGACGACGACCGCGGGATACGGCGCATGGCCAGCCAGCACGCTGCGCACCGCTGTCCGCACCGAGGACATCTGCGGGGCGGTGAGCGAGGTCTCCGGATAGGCCGGCGCATAACCCGCGGCGAGAAGCAGGTCGTTGCGGTCCCGCAGCGGGACGTCCAGCTGGTCGGTGAGCCGCAGCACCATGTCGCGGCTCGGGCGGGCCCGGCCGGTCTCCAGAAAGCTCAGATGACGGGCCGAGACCTGGGCGTACGACGCCAGTTCCAGCTGGCTGAGACGTCGGCGCTCCCGCCAGAGCCGCAACAGCTCACCGACCTGTGGGCTACGGTACGTCCCGGCGATCGCCGTGGTCATGCAGCCTCCTGCCATCCGGCGGTCCTGATCGACACCGACCGTACGCCATGGCAACGGACCGCAACCACAGGTGTATCCCACAGACACCGCCGCCGGGCCGGCACCTCCCTCGTGCGGAGGCACCGGCCCGGCGGCGGGCCACTGGTGGTGAGACGCGGAGAGGGCAGGATTCGAACCTGCGTGGATCAGAGATCCTCCCAGACCGAAGCCCGGGCCCCGTTAGGCCGCTACGGAAACCTCTCCCAGAAACATGGTGCCGATGGCGCCGATGGCGCGAAACAACTCCTCCCAGACCGACTGACAGTGAGACGCGGAGAGGGCAGGATTCGAACCTGCGTGGATCAGAGATCCTCCCAGACCGAAGCCCGGGCCCCGTTAGGCCGCTACGGAAACCTCTCCCAGAAACATGATGCGGGTGGTGCTGGTGGTGTGCGGTGCAGTTCGTTTCTTGCAGTTCTTACTGTGCACCCTGCCTCTGATGTGCCACTGACGGCGGTCTGACGTCGTCCGCTGCTCGGGAGCGGCCGGTCGAGCCTGCACGAGGGTCGAACCCTGGCTGCGCTCCCCGCGCGTCACCCATACTGATCCGTAGACCTCATCGCGGAGGGCGGGAAGCTCACCATGCGGCCACCGACCGGCAACGAGATCCGTCCGACCGTGCCTGATCTGTTGGGGCGCTGTGCTCGGGAGTTCGGGTCCGCCGACTACCTTGTCTCGCTCACCGACCGGCTGACCTACGCCGAGGCGGAGGCGCGGTCCGCCCGGGCGGCCCGGTGGCTGCTCCACGAGGGTGTCGGCAAGGGCACCCGGGTCGGCCTGTTCTTCCCCAGCGGCGTCGAGTGGGCCGTCTGGTGGCTGGCGGTGAGCCGGATCGGGGCCGTGGCCGTTCCGTTCAGCACGCTGTACCAGCCGATGGAGATCGCCAAGGTCGCGCGGCTGGCCGATGTGCAGCTCATGGTCGCGCCGACGACGGTGCTGAGCATCGACATCGCCGATCGGTTCGAGACGGCCTTCCCGGAACTGGCGGGGCAGCTCGCCGGGCAGCCGGCCGGTCAGCTCGAGCTGGCCGGCGCGCCGTATCTGCGGCGGATCGTGCTGACCGGGCCGACGGACCGAGGGTGGGCCACCCGCTGGGATGCGCGGGACCCGGCGATGGTGCGGGCCGAGCTGCTCGCCGCGGTGGAGACCGAGGTGACCCCGGCCGACCTGGCACTCATGGTCCACACCTCCGGATCGACCGCCGACCCGAAGGGCGTGCTGCACACCCACGGCACGCTGGTGCGGCAGACCTCCACCTGGCCGGCGGCGATCCGCGGGCTCACCGGCGTCGACCACAGGCCCCGCATCCTCTGCGCGATGCCGTTCTTCTGGATCGGCGGGATCCTGGCCGCGACCGGCGCTCTGCACGAGCCCGTCGCGGTGCTGGTGCTGGCACGGCTGGAGGCCGGGGCGGCGCTCGACCTCGCCGAGCGGGAGCGTGCGAACGGCGTCGTCGGCTGGCCGGCGTTCACCCAGCAGCTGCGGCTGCACCCGTCCTTTCCCGACCGGGACCTGCGCAGCGCTCCCGCGCTCCGGGACGGACCGGTGGATCTTTCGATGGCGGGCGTCCCGGACGGCCATCCGACTCACCGCAGCCTGACCGAGTCCGGCGGGAGCTTCGCGTTCACCGAGACCGCGATCGTCGACGCCGACGGCGCGCCGGTCCCGGACGGGACGGTCGGCGAGCTGCTCATCCGCGGCATCGGCGCGATGGCCGGCTACAACAAGCGCGAACGCTGGGAGGTCTTCGACGCGGACGGCTGGTACCACACCAGCGACCGCGTCTACCGGAGGACGGCCGACCCTCGGCTCTTCTACGTCGGCCGGGACAGCGAACTGATCAAGGTCGCCGGGTCGAACGTGTCACCGCGCGAGGTCGAGGCCGTCCTTGAGGAGTTTCCCGAGGTGGCGCACTGCATCGTGACCGGCGTCGAGCACCCTGGCCGCGGGGAGGAGGTGTGCGCGGTCATCGTCCCGGCCACGGCGGGCATCGACGTGGCCGCTCTCACCGCCCGCGCCCGCGCCCGGCTGTCGAGCTACAAGGTCCCGACCCGGTGGATCGTCGCCGCGGACGACGAGGTACCCGCCCTGCCGAGTGGCAAGCCGGACCGCCGGGGCCTCCGCTCCCTGATCAGGGATGGCCGGTTGGCGTAGACGCGCCTCGGCACGGCGTGGCGAGGACAGCCGCCTCGGGGTGGCAGCATGCGGGTCAAGGCGCCGGGTGGCACGTGGAATCCGAAGAGGATTCGTCTCGTGGTGACCACGGGCCAGCTCGTATGCAGGCTGTCGCGCAGCCGTCGACCTTGCCCGAGGGGAAGAATGTCGCGATTCCTGTTCGCCACAATCCCGGCCGTCGGCCACACCGTGCCCGCGCTGCCCATTGCCCGTGCCCTGGTCGAACGCGGTCATACCGTGCGCTGGTACACCGGCGCCGCCTTCGAGGGGAAGATCGCCGCGGCCGGTGCGCGATTCCGCCCGATCACGGACCCGGCCTTCGACTACAGCCTCGTGGGGCTGGATCAGCACTTCCCGCGGCGCCGGGCACTGTCCGGGCTGAAGAAGCTGCGGTTCGACCTGGTTCAGGCGCTTGCGAAGCCGGCGCCGAACCAGGTACAGGACCTGACGGCGCTGTTGCGGGAGGAGCCGGCTGACGCGGTGGTCACCGACACCGCGTTCATCGGCGGGATACTCCTGCAGGAACTGGGCGGGCCGCCGCTGGCCGGATTCGGCATCAGCGTCCTGCCCTTCCCCAGCAGGGATCTCGCCCCCTTCGGCACGGGACTGGCGCCGGCCACCGGCCCACCGGGCCGGCTGCGCAACAGGATGCTGGACGGTTTCACGCGCCAGGCGGTGTATCGGCCGGTGACCGCCGAGATCAACCGGACCCGGCGGGTGTTCGGCCTTCCCGCGGCGACCGGAACGATTTTCTCCTACCCGCTGGCCACCGCGCTCTATCTGCAGTTCAGTCCGCCCGGCTTCGAGTACGACGTCTCGGACCTGCCAGGTCAGGTCGCGTTCGTCGGGCCGCCGCGCCCGGCGGTCGACCCCGGGTGGCGGCCGCCGTCCTGGTGGGACGAGCTCTCCGGGCGCCGGGTCGTTCTCATCAACCAGGGAACGATCGCCACCGATGCCGATCAGCTGATTCGACCGGCGCTGGCCGGGCTCGCGGGCGAGGACGTTCTCGTCGTCGCGGTCACCGGGGGTGGCGACCCGGCGGAGCTTGGGCCGCTGCCGGCCAATGCGCGGGTGGAGCGGTTCATCCCGTTCGACCAGCTGCTCCCGTGGGTCGACGTGTTCGTCACCAACGGGGGCTACGGCGGTGTGCAGCTCGCGCTCTCGCACGGCGTCCCCATGGTCGGCGCGGGCCGAACCGAGGACAAGATCGAGGTCACCGCCCGGATTGCCGCCTCCGGCGTCGGGGTGAACCTGCGCACGCAGACCCCGAAGCCGGCAGCGGTCCGGGCAGCTGTCGTGGCGGTTCTCGGCGACTCCCGGTACGCCGCCGCCGCGCGCCGGATGCAGGCCGAGATCGCGCAGGCAGGACGCGAGACCCGGGCGGCCGAGCTGCTCGAGCAGCTCGCCGACGGATCGGCGCCGAGGCGGTCCGTGCCCCGTCAGGGACGACGGTCGATCGACCCCGCGCGAAGCCAGTAGCTCGGGGTCCGGGCCTTCACCCTGGACGCCCCGACCAGCACACACGCTGCTCGGGTCCCGCGTGGTGTTCGACGACGGCCGGCGCGATCGCCACTACTCCGTCGAGCTCGCCAACCCCCGACCGGCTGAGCGGAGCGGGTCAGCGCGGGGCGGCGCCAGCCGGGCCAGCCCGCGGCGCGGGTGCATCGAGCGGAGCTCTGGTGGTGCATCAGGCCCGGTGATCGGGGCGGCCAGGCGGTGATCGGCACCGTCTGGCCGCCCCGGTGTGGTTCTCAGGAGCGGGCCGTCTCCCGGTCCTGGCCGGGCTGGCCGTCGTCGGAGGGGCCGGGGTTCTCGTCCGACGCGGTCGCCCCGTCCGGCGTGGTTGATGTCTCCTGCGTGGTTTCCGCGTCCGGCGTGGTTGATGTCTCCTGCGTGGTTTCCGCGTCCGGCGTGGCGGCCGTGGCGGCCGTGGCCGGCGCGGTGCCCGTGCTCTGGGCGGGAACGGCGCCGTGGGTGACGGGCTCCTCGGCCGGTTCGACCGAGACGTGCGGGATGATGCGGTCCAGCCACTTCGGCAGGTACCAGTTCGACTTTCCGACCAGGTGCATCACTGACGGCACGAGCATGGTCCGCAGCACGAACGCGTCGAGGAACACGGCGGCGGCGAGCCCGGTACCGAATATCTTGATCGCACGGCCGGGGCTGATCACGAACCCGAGGAAGACGGCGATCATGATGATCGCGGCGGCGGTGATGATGCCGCCGGTCTCAGCCTGGCCGACCGTCACCGACCGCTTGTTGTCGCGGGTGTGGATCCATTCCTCGTGCATACGGCTGACCAGGAAGACCTGGTAGTCCATGGACAGGCCGAACAGGATGGCGAACAGCATGACCGGCATCCAGGCGTCGAGCGGACCACCCGGCCCGGCGCCCAGGGGCTCGGAGAGCCAGCCCCACTGGAAAATCACCACCGACAGGCCGAACGAACCGGCCGCCGCCAGCAGGTTCATCACCGCGGCGGTCAGCGGGATCACCAGGCTGCGGAACGCGATGAGCAGCAGGACGAACGACAGGCCGACGACGACCGCGATGAACAGCGGCATCTTCCGGGCGAGCACGCTGGCGAAGTCGACGTTGATCGCCGTCTCGCCGTAGGCGTAGATCTGGTTCGGCGTCCCCTCATACAACGGGGGCAGCACGGACGACCGCAGGTGCCGCACGAGTTCGTAGGTCTTCTCCGACTGCGGTGACGTAGTCGTCTTGAACGTCACGAAGGCGACGTTCTCCGCCAACGGCACGGGCGCCACGCTGGCCGGGTCGATGCCCGGGGTGTCGGACAGCGTGTCGGACACGCGCTGCAGGTAGCCCTCGTCCTGGGCGCCCGGGCCGCTCACGACTGCTTCCAGCGCGGAGTTGTAGCCGACCCCGAAATCGTCGGAGATCAGGTCGTAGCCGGCGCGGGTGGTGGCGCTCTTCGGGTCGCTGCCCTGGTCGCTGGCACCGAGCTGCAGAACGAAGATCGGCAGGCCGATCGCGATCATGATCACGCCCGAGACGACCGCGACGCCGATGCGCTGCCGGGCGACGAAGTTCGACCAGCGGGCCCATCCCCCGACCTGCTGGTCGCCGATGTACTCGCCGGCCCGCACCGCGGCCCGCTGCCGGCGCGGCAGCACCTTCAGGCCGAACAGGCTGAGCAGGGCCGGCAGCAGGGTGAGCGAGGCGATCATGGTGAGGCCGACCGCGAGCGCGGTCGCCACCGCCATGCCGTTGAAGAAGCTCACCCCGAGCGCGATGAGGCCGAGGATCGCGATGCACACGGTCGTGCCGGCGAACAGCACGGCCCGGCCGGAGGTGTTGATCGCGTTCACGATCGACTCCGAAACGGGCATGCCACGCCGCAGGTTGCGGCGGTGCCGCGTGACGATGAACAGCGCGTAGTCCACGCCGACACCGATCACCATCAGTTCGGCCAGGTACGGGGTGATGTTGGAGACGTTGATGGCGTGACTGAGGATGTAGATCGCGCCGAGGCCGCTGATGAGCGCGACAAGCGCGGTGGCCAACGGCAGGACGGTGGCCGCCACGGTGCGGAACACCAGCGCCAGGATGACGAGCGCGGCACCGAAGCCGATGAGGACCGACAGGCCCGATCCCTCGCTCTGCCCGATGCCGGTGAAGGCGTTTCCGGTGAACTCGACCTGAAGGTCGTCACTACGCAGTTCAACCAGCTGGTCGTAGACGTTCGTGAACAGCTCGATGTCGTAGTGGTCGCTCTCCCAGGTGATGCTCACCAGCGCCGTGGTGGAGCCGCGCGCGCTGTTGAGCAGCTGCGGGTTCCCCGGCGCCGCGGCACCGTTGTTTGCGCAATCAATCGACGCCCACGGAGATGTGATAAGCGCCACATGGTTACCCGAGTCACATACCCCGGTAAGCGCCGATTCCAACCCCTCGGGAGCCTCGGTGAACGCCCCGTCCCGGTTCTTGAGCACGACGGTGCCCGTGGCGCCGTTCTGGTTGTTCAGGCCGGCGCCCTCGAGCAGGTCGGCCACGGACGCGGTCTCGGTGTCCGGCAGGCTGAAGGTGTCACGGTACGAGGCTCCGCCCATCGCGCTGGCGATACCCTGCGCCGCGACGATGAAGGCGATCCAGCCAACGACGACCAGCCATCGGCGCCGGACAGCGAATTCGGCGATCCGTTTCATCAGTTCTCCTGCCCACTATCCGGCATCCGGTGAAAGACCTGGCACCGGCGATCAGATCCGAGTGGCCC
The DNA here is from genome assembly GCF_041008525.1 of Parafrankia sp. FMc2. Taxonomy (NCBI): domain Bacteria; kingdom Bacillati; phylum Actinomycetota; class Actinomycetes; order Frankiales; family Frankiaceae; genus Parafrankia; species Parafrankia sp. FMc2. The sequence goes on from NZ_JBFLUG010000027.1 coordinate 42,567, forward strand.
TTAGCCTTGCACACGCTTCCAGACGGCCAGTATGCGGATGGGGCAATGCGATCAGGCACCTGAGTAGCCGAAACGCGACGAGCGTCGCGTACCCGACAGGGCGGGCCACTTTCTGCGACGCGGCGCCACGCTCGGCAGCGAGATGGGCCGCCCGGTCGTCCGCGATTGACGCGCCGTGCGGCCACCCTCCCGCGATGTCAGGGTTTGCGCGGAGATCCGATCAGCTCAGCTCAGCGGCAGGATCCGGACGATCCGCAGGGATGTCGCTGACGCGCCCGCGGCGGGGAAGGCCACGCTGCCGTCGGCATAGTCCTTGGCCTCCACGTAGGTGTGATCCGGCACCGCGATCGTGAACTGGCCACCCACGGTGGTGCCGGTGGTGGCGTCGAAGACCTGGGCGGCGGTCGAGGAGCCGGACCGCCAGGTGAGCAGCATCCTCCCCGCCCCGTAGGTGACCAGGTGCGAGTGCTGGCTGCGGGCGGCGGTCACCACCGTCCGGTCGGACGCGCCCGTGGAGAAGTGCTCCAGCCGCACCTGGTTGCCGTTGCTCCAGGCCGTCCAGTAGCCCACGTCGCCGGCCAGCACGATGTTGCCGCCGAACAGCGTCCCGTCGCAGACTCCGGCGACGACGGTCTGGCGGGTGTCGGGCCGGGCGATGCGGCAGTTGTTGTCCGTCGCGCAGACCATCGCGAAGTGGCCGGTGCGGTCGTCCCAGACAAGGTGGGAGTCCCAGGCGTGGCTGCAGCCCCACTCGAAGCTGTCGTGCCCGGAGACCAGGGCGCCGGTGGTGGCGTTGACGACCTGCATCCGGTCGCCCTCGTGGATGTCGACGCAGGCGCCGTTCGCCACGGTGATCGCGGCCTCGAAGTAGGCGGCGTAGTTGGTGCCGTCGAAGGACAGGGTGCCGTGGTGGTTGTACCACCAGACGAACAGGGCGCCGGGGTCGTAGCCGCCCCGGCTGGCGCTCAGGTTGGTGACCTGGCGTTCCCAGACCTGCCGGCCGGTGTTGTCCAGGCGGACCATCCACATCGTCCTGGTCGGGCTGGACGTCCCGCCGCACAGCTGGCCGCTGCCCTGCGGGCCGGGACGGGTCAGCAGGACCACCACCCCGTCCGCGTCGGCCCGGACGTCCTGCAGGTCGACGGCGTCGAGCGCGACGGGGGTGCCGACCAGCTGGTCGGCGCAGTCGAGCCGGCCCAGGCGGACCTTCGCGTCGGTGCCGAGCCAGGCCAGCCACGACCCGCCCGGCGCCGCGGCGATCGCGGCCGGCAGCGGGTCGGTGTCGCCCTGCCGCGCGAAGCTGACCACCGGCGATCCCAGGCTCACCTCGGTGATCCGCGTTGCCGGCGCGGCCCCTGCCGCCCGCCCGCAGGCGCCGGACACCGGCCCGGCCGGACCCGCGGTCCGCGTGGGCGTCGGAGTGCCCGCCGCGGTGGGCGAGGACGACGGCGTCGTCGGACGGACCGTCGGCGAGGCGGGCGGGGTGCCGGTCGGGTTGCCGGTCGGGTTGCCGGTCGGGCCGGCAGGCGGCTGCGACGGCGAGGCCGGCGGCGCCGAGGGCGAGGCCGGCGGGGTTGTGCCCGTGCCCCCTCCCCCGCCGGAGCCGACGGGGGCGCAGCCACCACCGATCGCGGCGACGGCGACGGCGACGGCCACCAGCACCGACCTGCGGACCGCTTGTGTCAACGACATGTGTTGAGCTCTCCGTCGAATCGGGTCCCCTCCCGCGGTCAAGTCGCTTCGTGACCGTGATCGGTTGCCCGGCCCGGCGGAATTGTCCAAGTGGCGATGTTGTTGGCGCCGCTGACTGTCCAGGGCGAGGAAAGGCGATGCACCGTGAAGGTCGAAGTGTGGTCGGACGTCGTCTGCCCGTGGTGCTATATCGGCAAGCGGCGGCTGGAGAAGGCGCTCGCCTCGTACGAGCACGCGGGCGAGGTCGAGGTGGTCTGGCGCAGCTTCCAGCTCGATCCCACACAGCGGCGCGGTGAGAACCTCCCGACCTCGCAGATGCTGGCGAGCAAGTACGGCGTCAGCCCGGCGGAGGCCACGGCGATGAACGACCGGGTGACCGCGCTGGCCGCCGAGGAAGGCCTGGCCTACCGCCTCGACCTGGCCGTCACCGCCAACACCCTCGACGCGCACCGTCTCATCCACTTCGCGGCCACCCGCGGACTCGCCGACGCCGCCCAGGACCGGCTGCTGCGCGCCGCCCTGGTGGACGGCGCCGCCGTCGACGACCCGGACACCCTCGTCCGGCTCGCCGCCGAGGTCGGGCTTCCGGCCGACGCGACCCGCGAGGCCCTCGACGGCGGCGCGTACGCCGAGGACGTCCGGGCCGACCTCGAGCAGGCCCGCGCCCTCGGCATCCGCGGCGTGCCGTTCTACGCCGTCGACCGCACCTACGGTGTCTCCGGCGCGCAGCCGGTGGAGACGCTCCTGGACCTGCTTCGCCGGGCGTCGGCCCCCGTCGCGTCCTGACCCCGGCGGCCGACGCCCACCCGCAGTGTGCGGCGACGCCTACCGCGGTGCGGCGACGCCTACCGGGGTGTGTGGACGTCCGGCCAGGGCGCGGCGGGCATCGCGGCGCCCAGGAGGAACGAGGGGTGCGGCGGCTGGTTGTAGGCGGTGTTCTGCCAGGCCACGGCCACCCGGTACTGCGGATCGTGCATCAGCGTGACGATGCGCCGGTCGGTGACGTGCGGTGTCGCGTAGATGCGCAGCGCCGAGCTGTCCGTCGTCGGCCAGATCACCTCCTCGCGCCAGTCGCCGAACAGGTCTGCGGACAGCGCCGGCGTCGCCTTCGTGCCGTTGGTGGCCACCACGCCGCTGGCGGTGAGCAGGCGGGTCTCGCCGGAGGTGTCGAGGATCCCGTCGCCGCCGGATGCCGACCACGACTCGGCACCGGGGCTGCCGGCCCAGATGTCGCCGGACACACCCCGCCCGTTGTCCCCGTTCGGCGGAGTCGTCCACAGGATCCGTCCGGTCGCCGCCTCCGCCATCCACGAGCTGGGCTTGCTGGCATCCTCGTCGACCTTGAAGACCTCCAGGCCGGGACGGGCCGGGTCGAGGTCGCCGACGTGCATCGCGTCGCCATGCCCGTTGCGGGTGTTCCACAGGCCGGTGCCGTTGTCGTCGACCGCCATCGACCCGTAGACGATCTCGTCGCGGCCGTCCCGGTCGACGTCGGCGACGGAGAGGTTGTGGTTGCCCTGGCCGGCCCACGCCGAACCGGCGGTGGAGCTGTCGAACGTCCAGACCCGTCGCAGCTGACCGTTGCGGAAGTTCCAGGCAACGAGCACCGTCCGGGTGTAGTAGCCGCGGGCCATGACCAGGCTGGGCTGCCGGCCGTCGAGGTAGGCGGTGGCGGCCAGGAAGCGATCGACCCGGTTGCCGTAGCTGTCGCCCCAGCTCGCGACATCCCCGCGGGCGGGGAGGTAGCTCACGGTGCTGCGGGCCGCGCCCGTCCGGCCGTCGAACACGGTGAGGAACTCGGGGCCGGCGAGCACGTAGCCGGAGGCGTTGCGGTGGTCCGCCGCCGGGTTCCCGATCACGGTGCCGCGCCCGTCGACGGTGCCGTCCGCGGTCTTCAGTGCGACCTCGGCGCCGCCGTCACCGTCGTAGTCGTACACCTGGAACTGGGTGTAGTGGGCGCCGGCGCGGATGTTGCGCCCCAGGTCGATCCGCCACAGGCGGGCGCCGGACAGCTCGTACGCATCCAGGTAGACGTTGCCGGTGTAGCCAGCCTGGGAGTTGTCCTTCGCGTTGGACGGATCCCACTTCACGACGATCTCGTACTCGCCGTCACCGTCGAGGTCGCCGACGCTGGCGTCGTTGGCGGTGTAGGTGTAGGACACGTTGTCCGGCATCCGCCCGCCGGGGGGCACCTGCAGGGGGACGTCGAGGTATCCCTGCCCCAGCCGCACCGCCGGGCCGGCGGCGGGCTGTTCGACGCCGCCCACGACGTCGCGCACCGTGTAGGTCGCGTCCGCGGCCGCGCCCGCGTCAAGGTAGTTCGTCGTCGCGCTCAGCGGCGCGGACGTCAGCCGGGTGGTGCCGCGGTACACGTGGAAGGCGATGTCGCGCGGGTCGGTAGCCAGCAGCCGCCAGCTGACGAGGTTCCCGGTGCCCGATCGCACGCTCACGGAACCGCGGCCCAGCCTCTCCACCTGCCGCCCGGCCCGGCCGGGGCCGGTTCACAGGCCGCTGCCGTGGCCAGGCCGGCGGCGAGCAGCAGCCCGGTGACGGTGTGGCGTCGCCGCGGGCGGTCGCGATCAGGCATTCGGACGGTGAGGTGAGTCCGACGACTCATCTGTTTCTTCTCCCTGCCCCCACCCCACGCGAAACAGCAGCCCCGTCTGACGACGTGGCTGAACCACGATAGCCACGCGGCTGTTTCCCGCCGAATAGATGCGCCTTATCCCGTGCTCCAGCGCTGCGGCGGAGTCAGAGGCGGCCGGCGATGGTGCGGGCCAGGTCCTCGAGAGGGCCGCGGTTCTCCGCGGGGTCGTTGCTGCGTACCAGGTTGACGGAGACGGAGAAGCCGTCCTTGGTGACGAAGACGGCGTAGTCCCCGATGAAGGCCTCGTCGCCGACGCCGGGCAGCGGCTGGAGCTGGTGCCCGGTGTCGCGCTCGGCGGCGTAGTAGTTCTGCGCCGTCTGCCCGACACGGACTTCGACCTGGGCGGTCGGACCGTTCGGCGGCGCGACGTAGGTGCAGGTCTCGTCCACCGCCTCCGCGCCGGCCAGCGGTGTTCCCGCAAGCTGCTCGGCCTCCGGCTGCGAGACGATGCCGCAGGGATTCGCTGTGCCGTCGTCGGATGACGCGGCGGGCGCGGCAGTCGTTGCCGCATCACCGTCGGCGGTCCGTGCGCCGGCGTTGCCGCCGCCCGCCCCTCCCGCCGCTCCCACGGACTCCGCGGCCGATGGCGGCAACGATGTCGCATCGTCGTCAGCGGAGGCACCGCAGCCGGCCAGCCCGAGCGATACGAAGATCATGAATGTCAGCAGGACCGCGCGTGTGACGACGCGGACGCGACTGATGGCAGGACGGTACATACGAGCCCCCCGATACCGACGTCCGCTGGCTCACCCCTGCGCCAGACGGGCAGGTGAGGACGGTACTCCTGTCCCCACCTGCGGCATAGGCCCCGGTCACGACGCCGGCGCGGGTCCGGGGGACGTTACCCGGGCCGCACCAGGGTCGCCAGCTGGTCGGTGAGCCGTTCCGGACGGAGCTGGCCGTCGACGGTGACGCCCTCGTCGGGGCCGAGGGGTTCGAGCGCGGCCAGCTGCGAGTCGAGCAGGGTGGCGGGCATCCAGTGGCCGCGACGTTCGGCGAGTCGCCGGCGCAGTTCCGGCTCCGGCACGTCGACGTGCGCGAACAGGACGTCCCCCGCAGTCCGCAGCAGGTCGCGGTAGCTGCGGCGTAGCGCCGAGCAGGCGACGATCCCGTCGGGGCGCGTGGCCATCCAGTCACGGACGGCGCGCAGCCACGGCCACCGGTCGTCGTCGGTCAGCGCGGAACCGGCGGTCATCTTCGCCCGGTTCGCCGGCGGGTGCAGATCGTCCCCTTCCAGGAAGGGACGCCCCAGCCGCTCGGCGACGGCCGACGCGAGGGTGGACTTGCCGCAGCCGCTGACCCCGATGACCACAAGCACCGTCATACCGAATGCCGTCCGGCCGGCGGACCCGGTACTCGATTGTGTGAAACCACCATGAACGACGATTTTTGCATCGCCAGCGACCGGTCGAAGCGAGGGCGGCACCCGCGGTGCGCGGTTCCGGTCACGGCCCGCCTGTCCTACAGCCTCGCGGCCGCCGCATCGACCGGAAGCGCGGGAGGATTCTCCGTCAACCAGCTGGCGGCCTGGCGCTGGCCGCGGAGGGCAAGCCCGAGCCGGCGGCGGATCACGGCCGCTCGCGAATTCGCGTCGAACCTGGCGAGCACGTCCATGCCGGCCCGGACGGCGATGCCCGGAACCCGCAGAACAGGACGTCCCGGCTCGAACGCCTGGTAGATCGAACGCACGGTGTGGCCTTCGGCCGGGTGTGTCACCACCGTCGGCGGGTCGGCCGCGCCGACGAGGGTGGCGACCCCCGCCGCGACGGCGTCGACGTGGGCCGCGGCGACCGGTTGGCTGCCGTCGCCCACCATGACCAGGGGCAGCCGCCGCGGCAGTGACGCGAGCGGATACGAGGGACGCCGGCCCGCCCCGTACAGCGACGGAATGCGGTAGACGGTGATCTGCGGGCCGCCTCGGCCGCGTACCGCGCCCAGCACCTGCTCGCCTCGGACGCGGGACGCGCCGTAGGCGTCCATCGGGGAGAAGCTGTCGCGCTCGTCCAGCACCGGCGCCATGCCCTGGACGGCGGTTGAGCTGAGGTGGACCAGACGCGGCACGCCGGCCTCCGCACAGGCCAGGGCCAGCAGCAGCGGCCAGGCCGCGTTCGCTCCGTGGAGCTCGTCCGGAGTCCGCCCCCGGGCCGAGGGCAGGCCGGCCGCGTTGACGGCGACATCGTGGTCGAGCAGGTCCAGCGCGACGCCGTCAACCTCATCCGCCACATACGCGGTGACCTGCTCGGTGGCTTTCTCCACCGTCGCCAGGTCAGGGAGCTGCCCGGTTGATGCGCCGGGATGCGGTACGCCGGGATGCGGTACGCCGAGGTGTGGTGCGCCAGGGTTGCCGGGTGGCACCCGGAGGCGAACCGCACGCAACGGCGTGACGTGGTGGCCGCCGCGCCGGAGCTCGGCCTCTATCACCGTGCCGAGATACCCGGTTGCCCCGAACAGAGCGACTCTCGCCATTCGCACTGATCCCATCCACACAAGCGGGTGAACCGTACCCTGTCCGCCGGGTCGGCGGCATCCATCGCAACCGTCATGCGACACGACAGCCTTCCATCACCGTAGGCGATCGGCCCACCACATCATGTGCACCCGACCGTCTCCGCGCGTCGAGGTGACATTCGGAGCGACCAATACTCACGCAGAGTAACGTCGCCGGCACTGTCTCGGCCCTTCCGGAGGGACCTGTGCGACTCGTCCAGTGATGGCCGTTTTCCGCAGGCCGGTCCACAGATCAGCGAGGAGGCCCGCCCCATGCACATTGTGACGGTGGTACCTGTTGTGGACGCGCGCCACGGCGGCGGCATCGGGGAGCGCGGACTGCAGCTCGCGTCAGGATTCGGTCGTCTGGGCGGCACCGACGTCAGCTCGGAGCTTCTGACGCTGGACCTCGGTCTCACCTCCGACCACAGAGACACGGCAGCCCCGGCGGTCATCACAGCACTGCCATGCCGAAACCGCAGGTACTACCTTCCCGGGAATCCCGCCATGGTCGCCGAACGGGTACGCGCGGCCGATGTCGTCCATCTGCTCAACCACTGGACCGTTCTCAACGTCATCGCCGCGCGGGCCGCTGTCCGCCATGGCATTCCGTACGTCTTCTCGCCCTGTGGCTCGCTGCCGATCCGAGGGCGCAGCCGGCTGACGAAGGGTTCCTACGACCTGGCTGTGGGCCGCCGGCTGGTCCGGCAGGCCGCGGGAGTCGTCGCGGTCACCGATGCCGAACGCGCCGACTTCGCGGCCCATCGGGTGGATCCCCGTGCTGTGATGGTCGTACCCAACGGGGTCTCGTCAACCGACCACGAAGAGGACACCGGCGGCGAGACACTCGCCCGGCACGGCCTTACCAGCGGCCGCTATGTGCTGTTCCTCGGGCGACTCAACTGGATCAAGGGAGTGGACCTGCTCGTCGAGGCGTTCCTGTCGGCGGTGCCGGCCGGATCCGGGTGGCGCTGCGCGATCGCCGGGCCCGACGAAGGGATGCTGGCCGGCCTCGCCGCGAAGGTGGCGGCGGCCGGCGCCGGCGACCAGGTCTGTTTCACCGGGATGGTCCGCGGCCCCGCACGCACCGAGCTGCTGCGCGGCGCGGCGCTGCTGGCGGTGCCGTCCCGGCATGAGGCGATGTCGATCGTCGCCCTGGAGGCCGGCATCAACGGCACCCCCGTTCTCCTCACCGACCGCTGCGGCTTCGACGAGGTCGAGCGCAGCGGGGGCGGCTGGGTCGTGCCGGCGACGACCGAGGCGCTCGCCGCCGGGCTGCGGGTGGCGCTGCGCGACCCGGACGAGCTCGGACGGCGCGGCAGGACCCTCCAGGAGCTGGTCTCCCGCGAGTACACCTGGGAGCGGGCGGCCCACAGCCACCTCCAGCTCTTCGACCAGGCCCTCGCAGGCCGCGGACGTCGGCAGACAAGCTGAACCCGGTCCCGGTCCCGGTCCCGGTCCCGGTCCGGTGCCGGCCCGCCGGCAGCCGGTCAGTCGCAGAGCTGCTTCCAGGTGGTGGCGCCGAGCCGCAGGGTGAACGTGACGCGGTGTCCGGCATCGTCGGTGAAGACGACCTGCGTCGGGCTCACCGGCGTCAGGGTGCCCAGCTGGTAGGGATTGCCCCAGCCGGCGGGCGGATTGACGTTGCCGTCATGCAGCGGCGGAACCAGCTCGTAGTAACTCTCCCGGTGACGTGCCTCGCTGATCCCGCAGTGGGTGTAAAGCCGGTACGGCTCCCCCGCTCCCGGGAATGTGGGGTTCACCGGCGACAGGAGCGTGGCCGGAGGTGCTGCCGGTGACGACCGCGCGGGCGGTGACGACGGCGCGGGCGGAAGTACCGCGGGTGCGGATTCCGCCGACGAGGAACAACCGCCGAGCGACACCGTCAGGCTGGCCGCCATCGCGGCGCCGGCTGCGCGGACGCGCGGACCTTTCCAGGTACAGGGGCGGGCGTACCTGGGAGACCGGGCGAATACGCGCATCTGTTCTTCCTCGTTCTCACAAGGGATCATCGGCCTTTGGACGCGGCGGAGGCCGCCCCGGTTCCGAGAGGCTCGCGGCCGAGTGCCTCAGCCCGCCGCCCCGACCCGGTGTGTCCGGGGATGAACGCGCGTCTTCTCGCCCGGTTCGGCGCTGATGCCGTCCTACTACGTTCTGTTCAGGGGCGCCGCGCGTGACGATGGCCGGGAGAGACGGGGGTCTCACCATGGATATCAGCCAGGCGCGGGTGGCGGCGACAGCCGTGCACCTGGCGCCGTCGTGGTCGACCGGGTTCGCCTCCGGGCTGTTCGCGCTTCTGCTGGTCGGCGCCCGGCCGTTGTGGAAGCACACCGGGCATCTCGACACGGCGGTACACGAGGGTGGGCACGCGTTGATGGCGTTCCTGTTCGACCGCATGTTCGTGACAGTCTGGCTCGAACGGAACCAGAGTGGGCTGACGCGCTACTGGGGACCGCCACGCGGGCCGGGGCGGCTGGTGATCGCCGCGGCCGGCTACACGGCCCCCTCGCTGTGCGGGGTCGGCGGCGCCGGGCTGCTCGCGGCCGGGAACGTCACCGCGGCGCTGGTTCTCGCCGGGCTGGCCACCGTCGGTCTGCTGCTGGTGGTCGAGAACGGCTTCGGTGTGCTGGTGGTCCTCGTCATGCTCGCGTTCGTGGCGCTGGTCGGCACCAGGGGATCCCCGGGGGTCCAGCTGTTCGTCGCCTGCACGGTGAGCTGGTTCCTGCTGTTCTCAGCCATCCGTTCGCTGGGCATTCTGCGGCGGGCCCGGCGCTTCTCCCGATCGTCCGACGCCGACATGCTGGCCGCGTCGACCCACCTGCCGGCGGCGCTGTGGGTGGCGGCCTTCTATCTCGTCGACCTCTACTGTCTGCTGGTCGGAAGCCGACTGCTGATCGGTGGCTGAGTGCCCTGCGAAGGCCTGGAACCCCGATGGTGATGAGCATCCCAGGCCCGTACTGGACCGGCCGAGGTGAAGGATACACAGATGGAGGGTTCTGGTTCTGCTCCCGAACGCCACTGGGTCGACTGGCACCGGCAGTACGACGTCGCGGGGTCGTCCCTGCACCGGCGCCTCGCTCTCGTCCAGCGGCGCATCCGGCAGACGCTGGACGCGCAGCCAGCGGGAGAGATCCGCGTGCTGAGCATGTGTGCCGGCCAGGGCCGGGACATTCTCGGCGTACTCGCTGATCATCCACGTCGCGACGATGTGCGGGCCCGACTGGTGGAGCTCGACCCCGCACTCGCCGCCGACGCCGGGCACGAAGCGCGTTCCGCCGGGTTGGGCGGGGTCGAGGTCGTGGTCGGCGACGCTTCGGGCACCGGCATGTACGAGGGCGTCGCACCGGCGCACCTCGCTCTGGTCTGCGGGGTGTTCGGAAACCTCGGCGACGCCGACGTGCGGCACACCATCGAGCAGCTGCGCAGACTGTGCGAACCCGGCGCGACTGTGATCTGGACGCGTCATCGCCGTTCACCTGATCTCACTCCCTCCATACGTTCCTGGTTCGCCGAAGCGGGATTCGAGGAGGTGGGCTTCGACGGCGAGGACGGTTTTCTGATCGGTGTCGGAACCCATCGGCTGGTCGGACCGACGTTGCCTTACCTGCCGGACATTCGGCTCTTCGACTTCGTCGGCGACGGCGAGGATGCCCATCGGTGAGCACGAACCCGTCGACCGCCGCCGGGTGTCCGGAGGACGCTTCGGGACGCGTCACGCTCCCGAGCACTCGGAGAGGCCGCGTGGCGCCTCACGTCCGTGGCGCTCTCAGCGGCCGGGGTTGCGGACGGCGATCGCGGCGTTCAGCGCGGTGGCGAAGCCGGTCCAGGCGAGGTACGGCAACAGGGCCGCCCCGGCGAGACGATCGGCTCGCCAGGCCCTGAGCAGGAGGGCGACATTGGCCGCGTCCAGGACGACGATCTCCGCGAGCGCGAGGCGAGGGCGCCGGGCTCGGAAGAACAGCGGCGTCCAGGCCGCGTTCAGGGCGAGATCGATCCCGTATGTTCGCCAGAGCCGCTGGCGCTGGTCATCGCCGGTGCTGGTGTCCAGCGCCTGGGCAGAGGCGAGGGCAATCATGGCGTAGAGCGGTGTCCAGACAGCGGGAAACGCTGCGCGGGGCGGCTGCCAGGCGGGTTTGTCCAGCGACAGGTACCAGGCCGAGTCAGGGCTTGTCGCGACTGCGCCGACGCCGGCGGCCACCACTGATGCCAGGCTCGTCCTGGCCAAGGTCAGGCTCCTCATTCTGCTCTGGTACCCGCTGGAGCGAGGCTTGCCCGTGGGCCGGCCCGCAGTCACGATCCGCACGAGGGCACAAGATCGGCTCCCAGGGCCTGCACCGGGAAGGACGTCTCCGGCAACGGGCTGAGATGCGCTGACCTTGGTGGCCGTCATTCCGACCGTTTCCCGTAGCACCAAAACGGCGCATCAAACGAAACAGGGAAATCTTACTAGCCTGGAAATGCCCACCCGCGGGAATTCCGTGCGACCGAGGATACTGTTCACCCGGAAATTTTATGCTTCTACAGATGACGTCGACGAGAGAGGCGAGCCACTCTCGTCCACTTCTAAGATATAGCAGGCCAGGGGGCTTGCGTCAAGACCCGGGTCGTACCTCAGAATCGCTGGCCGGGGCCGGAACCTAGGGAAACGGGAATCGCTTAATGCGGGTGTTGTTGTCGACGTACGGATCGCGCGGTGACGTCGAGCCGACCGCGGGGCGCGGGGCGCGCGGCGCGGACGTACGGGTGTGCGCGCCGTCCGACGAGGAGTTCGCGCAGTGGCTGGCGGACATCGGCGTGCCACTCGCGCCGCCCGGTCCGTACGGTCCGTACGGACCGGCTCCGACTGTCGCGTCGCTGGCGGGCACACTCAGGACGGCTCTGGTTCCCAAGGCCCGTGCACGAGCGGCCGCCGTGGCCGGCAGGATCCGTACTGGCGGGGCGTCGGTGGCGGCGACGCTGTTGCTGGACATCGTCAACAGGGAAAGGTGACCTGAACCCCCAACGACCACGGCTCCACACCGGGCGAAGCGCTGCTCGCCATGGTTACTGGCCCGCCACGTTCGTCACGCCGGTCCAGGCGCCCTGCTGTGCGCAACGGCTGCCAGCGACCTCACAACGGAGCTCATCACGTGAATCCCCTGACCACCAGCGCGTTCGACCTTCCCGAGCGCCTTGCAGCCAAGGCCGAGCCGGCGCTGATCGCCGCCGACGAGCAGCACTTCGCCGCCATCGCGGAGACGCTCGAGCAGTCGATCGCCGACCTGTCCGACCGTCTCGACATCGCGCGCAGGGCTCCCGGCGGCGCGGGCCAGCAGGCGTTGGACCGTGACCAGGAGGTCTACCGGCTGACCGCCCGCCTGCGCACCCTGCGTCGTTTCGGTCTGGACCTGTGCCTCGGCCACATGGTCGGCGCAGCCAGCACTGACGGCACTGACGGCACGACCAGCGGGTTCGGCTCCGAGCCCCTGTACGTCGGGCGGATCGGCCTGACGGACGGTGCGGGGCGGCGGCTGCTGCTCGACTGGCGCTCCCCCGCCGCCGAGCCGTTCTTCGGCGCGACGCACGCGAACCCGATGGGCCTGGCGAGCCGCCGACGGTACCGCTGGACCCGCGGACGGATCAGCGACTACTGGGACGAGGTGTTCGCCTCGGACGGGTTCGAGGGGCATGCCGCGCTCGACGACCAGTCCGCGTTCATCGCCAGCCTGGGCAGCAGCCGGTCGCCCCGGATGCGGGACGTGCTCGGCACCATCCAGACCGACCAGGACGCCATCATCCGCGCGGGGTCCGACGGCGCGCTGGTCGTCGACGGCGGGCCGGGTACGGGCAAGACGGTCGTCGCCCTGCACCGCTCCGCCTACCTGCTCTACTCCGACCCCCGGCTCGGCCACCGCCGGGGCGGGCTGCTGTTCGTCGGCCCCCATCAGCACTACCTGGCCTACGTCGCCGACGTCCTGCCCAGCCTCGGCGAGGAGGGTGTGCAGACCTGCACGCTGCGGGACCTGGTGGCGGAGGGAGCCGCGGCGAAGGTCGAGACCGATCCGGACGTGGCCCGCCTGAAGTCGTCCGCGAAGCTGGTGCGGGCAGTCGAGGCGGCCGTCCGATTCTACGAGGAGCCCCCCGCCCGGGGGATGACGGTCGCCACCCACTGGAACGACATCCCGCTGAGCGCCGATGACTGGGCCGAGGCCTTCGACGCGCCGGATCCCGACGTCCCGCACAACGAGGCGCGGGACGTCGTCCTGGAGGAGCTGCTCACGATCCTCGTGGACAGGCATGGCGGGGACGCCCCGGAGCAGCTGCTGCGCAGGTCGCTGCTGCGGAACAAGGCTCTGCTCACGGCGTTCAACAACGCCTGGCCGCTGGTCGAGGCGGCCGACCTTGTCAGTGACCTGTGGTCGGTACCCGCCTACCTGCGCCGGTGCGCTCCGTGGCTTGCTCCGGAGGACCTCCGGAAGCTGCAGCGTCCGCAGGCGCAGGCGAAGGCCTGGACGGTGTCCGACCTGCCGATCCTGGACGCGGCGCGACAGCGGCTCGGCGACCCGGAGGTGGCGCGGCGCAGGCGCCGGCACACCGCCTCCGTCGCCGCCGAACGCGAGCGCATGTCCCGGGTGATCGACAACCTGCTCGCGTCCGACGAGGACGGCGAGGGGGCGATCACGATGCTGCACGGCCAGGACCTGCAGGACGCCCTCGTCGACGAGAGCGCGCTGCCCAGAACCGACCCGGATCTGCTCGCCGGCCCGTTCGCGCACATCGTCGTGGACGAGGCGCAGGAGCTGACTGACGCCGAGTGGCAGATGCTGCTGCTGCGCTGCCCGTCCCGCAGCTTCACCATCGTCGGGGACCGGGCGCAGGCGAGGCACGGGTTCACCGAGTCGTGGCGGGAACGGCTCGGGCGTGCCGGCCTCGACCGGATCACCCTGACGTCGCTGAGCATCAACTACCGGACGCCGGAAGAGGTGATGACGGAAGCCGAGCCGGTCATCCGCGCCGCGCTCCCGGACGCCAACGTGCCGACGTCCATCCGCAGCAGCGGCATCCCCGTCGTACGCGGTTCCACCTCGGAGCTGGGCTCGATCCTCGACGACTGGCTCGCCGCGCACGCCGACGGGATCGCCTGCGTCATCGGCGACTCCACGTTCGAGGGGACGTCCCGCGTGCGGTCGCTGACGCCGGAGCTGTCGAAGGGGCTCGAGTTCGACCTGGTCGTCCTCGTCGACCCGCAGACGTTCGGCACCGGCATCGAGGGCGCCGTCGACCGCTATGTCGCGATGACCCGCGCAACCCGGCAACTCGTCATCCTCACGAGCCCGAGTGCCTGAGCCACAGTGACCCGTGGCAGGCCGGACGGTTCGGTGGTGTTGCGGATGGCGACTCGGGGGGTGTCGGCGGCCTGCCGCATTCGTCCGATCCAGCCGTTTCGGTACGGAGAGCGAAGCTGGTGCGATGCTCAGTGGGGGTTATGCCCCGGAGGCGCTTGAAGGCGACGCTGAGCGCGAACGCGTTGGCGTAGCCGACTTTTCTGGCGATCGAGGCGACAGTTGCGTCGGTTTCGCGTAGGAGGTCGGCGGCCAGGGCGATGCGCCAACCGATCAGGTAACCCATCGGGGGTTCGCCAACCTCGGCAACGAAGCGGCGGGCCAGGGCGGCGCGGGAGACTCCGCTCCTGGCCGCGAGTTCCGCGACCGTCCAGGGGTGGGCCGGGTTCCTGTGCATGAGGCGGAGGGCGAAGGCAACGACGGAGTCGCTCGTGGTCCGGCACCACATTGCGTGGTTGTTCTGCGGATGGTCGAACCAGGCACGCAAGGTCGAGACGAGGACGAGATCCAGTAGACGGTCCAGGACGACCTGCTGCCCCGGTTTGTCCAAGGCGGTTTCCCGGGCCACGGCCTCCATCATCGGCTGCTCGAGCGCCACCTCCTTGATGACCAGGAGACGGGGCAGCGCGTCGAGCAGGCCTTCGCTGATGCCGGCCGTGCCCTCGTAGGCGCCGCTGAGCAGCAGGGCGGACCCTGTTTCGGTGACGCCGCAGGTCCGCGGGCCCAGCCCGATGCTCTCACGCACGCGTGCGCGGGCTGTGCGGGCGCAGTACTCCGCGCTGGTGATCACCCGTTGTGGTGAGGCGGACGGGTTGTCGGTCACCGTGTAGGGCTCGGGGCCGCTGATGACGGCGATATCCCCCGGTCCGATCGCCACCGGGTCGTTGCCGGCGGAGACGAGCCACGCCCGGCTGTGCAGCATGGTGACCAGACTCAGCTGGGCACCGCTCGTGTAGCGCAGGGACCAGCCCGCAGTCAGGACGGTCTGAGTGATCAGGGACCCCCGTGCCCGCACCCCGCCCAACAGATCTGTCAGCGTGTCCACCCAGCCGAATATAGACGCACAGAAATCGAAACGAGCGTTGGAGACATGGTTTGGATCTCGAGCGCAGGCTTGACTGGCCGTATGAATGAGCATCCGATTCTGGTCACCGGCGGCACCGGAAAATCCGGTAGCCGAGTTGTATCCATGCTCAGAAACAAGGGCGTTCGGGTTCGGGTGGGGTCGAGGTCAGGCGAGCCACCCTTCGACTGGACCGACCGCAACACCTGGGACGCCGCGCTGGAATCGGTGGAGAAGGTATACGTCGTCCCGTTCGACGGTGAGGTTCTGACGCGTCCGTTCGTCCAACGATGCCAGGAACGTGGGGTCAGGCGGCTCGTGCTGCTGTCCGGGCGCGGCATCGACGTTCCCGGATACGCGGGCGAGAACAGTGCCGCGGGTAAGACTCACGTCGACGGTGAGGCCGCCGTCCGCGCCTGCCGTCTCGAATGGACGATCCTGCGGCCTGCCTGGTTCGCGCAGAACTTCAGCGAGGGCTTCTTCCTGGACGCGGTGCGTTCCGGCGAGTTGCGCCTGCCCGCCAGCCATGGCGCGGTGACCTTCATCGACGCTGAGGACATCGCCGCGGTCGCGGTCACGGCCCTCACCGAAAACGGCCACGCCGGCATGACCTACGAGCTGTCCGGCCCCCGCGCGGTGACGATCGCCGAGGCAGCGGCCACAATCTCACAGGCCACCGGCCGCACCGTCCGCTACGTGCCCATATCACCGGAGGACTTCGTCGCCGAACTCGTCGCGCAGGGTTGGCCTCAGCGCGCCGCCGAGGACTATGCCGACTCAGTCGGCCCGATCCGACGCGGCATGGACAGCCACATCTCCGACGGCGTGCAACGCGCGCTGGGCCACCCGCCCCGCGACTTCAGCGATTTCGCGAGAAACGCCGCGGCTGCCGGGAGCTGGCCGAGCTGACTCCCCGTCGGCACACCGCATTCGGCCTCGCACCGGGCCGGAACTACTCAGGAATAGAGCGAGGTCGACTCGATCTGCTGGCGCCGTTCGACGGCTACGATTCCGCGCTGAGGCGCCTGATGGAACGGGCCGGGATGGATTCCCGTTCTCGGTGACCGCACCGGCCTGCCCCGCCGGGCGTCCAGGCCTGAAACCTGGGTAGGCCCTGCCTCGCAGGCTGTGACCAGGTGAAGGGCGGGGCGGGCGTGACGGCGGCGAGCGAGGCGAGGCGGGGCGAGCGGACGGAGCCGGCCGGCGAGCGGGCAGGCCAGGCGGAACGGCGGGCCGACGAGGCTGGGGAGCTGTTGCTCGACGAGCTGACGGACATCCTGGCCGACCTGCGGCGGGCGGAGCGGGCCCGGAGCGCGGACGTCGAGGGGGTGCACCCGCGGCACCGGCGCAGTGCCCGGAACATGGTGCACTACCTGGCTCTACGGGGCCGGGACCTGCGGCCGGTGCAGGAGGAGCTCGCGCGGCGCGGGCTGTCCTCGCTGGGGCGGTGTGAGCCGTGCGTCGAGGCCACGCTGCGGGCGGTGGTGGACGTCCTGCGTGGTCAGCTGCGGCCGGGCAGTCCCGCCGAGGCCGTGGACGGCGACCGGGTGCCGACCTACGACGAGGGCTGGGACCGGATCGAGGCGAACGCCGGCGAGCTGCTGGGGCCGCCGCCGCCCCGGCACGGCGTCCGGATCATGGTCACGTTGCCGAGCGAGGCCGCGACCGACGCCGCCCTGGTGCATCGGCTCGTCGCCCGCGGGATGAACGTGGCGCGGATCAACACCGCCCATGACGGCCCGCGGGAGTGGCGGGCGATGGCCGCCCATGTCCGGGCGGCCGCCCAGGAGCTGGACCGGACCTGTCTGGTGTCGGTGGACCTTGCCGGCCCGAAGGTCCGGACCGGTCCGCTCGACCCGGGGCCGCAGGTCGTGCGCCTGCGGCCGGTGCGTGACCTGCGGGGGGTGGCGGTCACGCCAGCCACGGCCGAGCTGGTCGCGGTGCCCGACGGGGAGCGTGATGCGGTCGACGCGCCCGTGGCGGACTCGCGCGACGGGGTGGTGCGGGTGCCGGTGCTCGGAGCGGGCGACTGGCTGGCCCGGCTGCGCGTCGGTGACGAGCTCACCCTGCGGGACGCCCGTTCGTCCCGGCGCCGACTGCGGGTCGTGGCGGTGGGTTCGGGCCCTGCGGAGCATCCGACGGTCACCGTCGAGGCGAGGAAGACGACCTATCTGGAGACCGGGCTCGAACTGCGGCATGACGACGAGCGGTGCTCGGTGGGTTCGCTGCCGCGCCGGGCGCCCCACCACCTGGTGCGGCAGGGGGACGTCCTGCGGCTGACCCGCGACCTGTCGCCGCGGGCGGCCCGGCCCGGGGGAACGGGTGCCGACGATCCGGCTGGGCCGGCGTCGATGGGCTGTACCTTCCCGGCGGTTTTCGACGCCGTCCGTCCCCAGGATCCGGTCTCGCTGGACGACGGGAAGATCGCCGGCGTCGTCGAGGCCGTGGATCCCGAGGGCATCGACGTCCGGGTGCTGCGTGCCTCGGGCCGCGGCGCGAAGCTGCGTGCCGACAAGGGCGTGAACCTGCCCGAGACCCGGCTCCCCCACGAGGGGCTGACCGACGACGACCGGGACGCGCTGGCGGTGGCCGTGGAGATCGCCGATCTGGTCGCGATCTCGTTCGTGCGCAGTGCCGTCGACGTCGAGCAGGCGCTGGAGGCGATCAGCGCGGCCGGGCGGGGGGACGACCTCGGCGTGGTCCTCAAGATCGAGACCACCGAGGGGTTCGCGAACCTGCCCGATCTGCTGCTGGCGGCGCTGCGGGCTCCGCTCGCCGGTGTGATGATCGCGCGCGGGGACCTGGCGGTGGAGGGCGGCTACCAGCGGCTCGCCGAGCTGCAGGAGGAGATCCTCTGGCTCGCCGCCGCCGCGCATGTGCCGACCATCTGGGCGACGGAGGTCCTGGACACGCTGGCGAAGACCGGAACGCCGGCGCGGGCGGAGATCACCGACGCGGCGATGGGGCAGCGCGCGGAATGCGTGATGTTGAACAAGGGCCCGCACATCGACGAGGCGATCACCGCGCTCGACGACATTCTGGGCCGGATGGCCGGGCACCAGCAGAAGAAGACCCCGCTGCTGCGTCCGCTGCGATCATGGCTCGGCTTCGGCTCCGCCACCCACCATCGGCGCGCCTGAACCCGACTCACCGCCGACCACGCCCTGGACCAGGCCCTCGCCCACGCCGGGTAGCCCTCGGCACGGCCGCCGGCCGCCCGCCGCGCGGTCAGCCGCCAGGGCTGGGGTCGGGACTGGGTCAGGGCTGGGGTCGGGGCTGAGCAGTTCGGCCAGGTGGAGCGCGCGGCGGCCGCGCAGGTCGGCGATCTGGGTGCGGCAGGAGAACCCGTCCGCGAGGACGACCGCTCCCGGCGCGGCGTCCAGGCCGGGGAGGAGATGCTGGCCGGCGACCGACACCGACACCTCGTGATGCCCGATCTCCACGCCGAAGTTGCCGGCCAGCCCGCAGCAACCGTTCAGTGTCGTGACCTGCGCGCCTGCGCGTTCGAGCAGCGCCCGGTCGGCCGCCCAGCCGAGTACCGCGTGGTGGTGGCAGTGCGGCTGGGCGATGACGGTGGTGCCGGTCAGGTCGGGGGGCGCCCAGGCCGGCGTGGCGGTCAGCAGCTCGGCCACCGTGCGGGTGGCGGCGGCGACGAGCCGGGCGTCCTCGGCGTGGTCGGTCCGGCCGAGCAGCTCGACGGCGTCCGCTCGCAGCACGGCGGTGCAGGACGGTTCGATGCCCACGATGGGGATGCCGGCGCGGGCGCCGGCCGCCAGTTCCGCGACGGTGCGGCCGAGGACGCGTCGGGCGGTGTCGAGCTGGCCGGTGGTGATCCAGGTCAGACCGCAGCAGGCACCCGCGGACGGGATCCGCGGCTGGTAGCCCGCCGCCCGCAGCACGCGCACGACCGCCCGGGCCGCCGACGGCGTGAAGTGGTCGGAGAACGTGTCGACGAACACCATCACCGGGATGCCGGCACCCGGCCCGGCGGCGACCTCGGGCTCGCCCACGTGCTGGGCGGCCCACCAGCGGCGGAACGGGGTCGGCGCGAACGCCGGCACGGTGCGGCGCCGGTCCACCCCGGCCAGGAACAGCCCGAGCCGGCCGAGGACCGGGAGTGTCGGCAGTGTGTTCGCCAGCCGCGGTGCCCGCCCGGCGAGCCGCGCCCACCGGGGCAGCCAGCCGAGGGTGTAGTGCGACCGTGGCCGCAGCCCGAGCCGGTACCCGGGCCGCAGCCGGCCCCGGCGCCGGTACTTCTGGTGCAGTGCCTCCGCCTTGTACATCGCCATGTCGATGCCGGTCGGGCAGTCCGACGCGCACCCCTTGCACGCCAGACACAGGTCGAGTGCGTCGTGGACGTCGGGCGCCCGCCAGTCCAGGTCGCCGCGGACGACGTCCTGCAGCACCCGGGCCCGGCCGCGGGTGGAGTCCTTCTCCTCCCGGGTGGCGAGGTAGGACGGGCACATCACGCCACCACCGGTGCGGGTGTCGGCCCGGCACCGGCCCACCCCGGTGCAGCGGTGGACGGCCTCCGCCAGGTCGCCGCCGTCGTGCGGGTAGGCGAAGGCGAGGTCCCGGCGGTAGGTGACGCCGGCCATCCGCACGTCGGCGTCGAACGGATCGGGGTCGGTCAGCACCCCGGGGTTGAGCCGGTTGTCCGGGTCGAAGGCGTGCTTGACCTCGCCGAACAGGCGGATCGCGTCGGCCGAGTACATCCGGGCGAGCAGCTCGCCGCGGGCCCGCCCGTCGCCGTGCTCACCCGAGATCGACCCGCCGAACTCCGCCACCAGCCCGGCGGCGGCCGTCAGGAACTCCCGCAGGACCCGCAGCCCGTCGGGGCGGTCGAACGGGAAGTCGAGCCGCACGTGCATGCACCCGTCCCCGAAGTGCCCGTACGGGGCACAGGTCAGCCCGTACGCGGCGACGAGCTCGTCGAAACGCGCGAGGTAGGCGCCCAGCCGCTGCGGGGGGACCGCCGCGTCCTCCAGCCCCGGCCAGGCCGGGCGCCCGGACGGTGCCCGCCCCGCCAGCCCCGCGCCGTCCTCGCGGATGCGCCACAGGCGGGCCTGCTCGGCGGGGTCGGTCACGATCCGGGCCTGCGTTCCGAGGCCGGCCGCGGCGAGCGCGCCGGCCCGGTCGAGCACCTCGGCGTGGTCGTCGCCCGCGACCTCGACGAACAGCCAGGCGGCCCCCCGGGGCAGTGGCGGGACCGCCGTGTCACCGCGCCGGCCGCGCAGGACGTCGACCAGCCGCTGGTCCATCCCCTCGCACGCCGTGGGGCCGAACGCCACGACCGCCGGTGCCGCCTCGCCGGCCCGCACGATGTCGGCGAAACCGATCGCGACCACCACCCGGTGTCCGGGATCCTTCACCAGCCGCACCGTGGCCTGGGTCAGCAGACCGAGCGTGCCCTCGGAGCCGACGAGCGCCCGGCCCAGGTCGAACCGCTCCGGCAGCAGATGCGCCGCGGCGTACCCGCTCAGTTGGCGGCCGAAGGTGTCGAACTCGGTGCGGGCCGCGGCGAGATGCCGGCCGGCCGCGGCGCGCAGGTCGGCCAGCAGCCGCGCGGGTCCGTCGACGACCGGCGCGCCGGCGGCGTCGTACCCGGTGCGCAGTGTCTCCCCCGACGCCAGCAGGTGGGTCATCGCCACCACATTGTCGCTGGTGCGGCCGTAGCCGAGGGCCCGGTTGCCGCAGGCGTTGTTGCCGATCATGCCGCCGACGGTGCACCGCGAGTGGCTGGACGGGTCGGGCCCGAACCGCAGCCCGAGCGGCAGCGCCGCCCGCTGCAGCACCGCATGCACCGTGCCGGGCTCGACGACGGCGGTGCGGGTGTCGGCGTCGATCTCCAGCACCCGGCCGAGGTGGCGGCTGAAGTCGAGCACGATGCCCCGGCCGATCGCGTTGCCCGCGATGGACGTGCCGGCGCCCCGGGCAGTGATCCCGACACCGAACGCACGGGCGGTGTCCAGGGCGCGGGCGACGTCGTCGACGTGCCGCGGGCGCACGACGGCCAGCGGCGGGATGCGGTACAGCGACGCGTCCGTGGCATACATCGCCCTGGTGCCGGGGTCGTCGCGGACCTCCAGCCCAACCGCCCGCAGCGCCGCGGGGACACCGGCGCGCTCATCGGAGTCCGTCATACCCACCATGCTGCGCGGTCGCCTGACCGCATGCTGCGCAGTCGCCTGACCGCCCCCGCGTCAGCGCCGGGCGTAGAGGCGCATCGTGATCGGGGCGAAGACGACAACGAGAATCGCGCACCACAGGAACACCCACCCGAGCTGGCCCGCGGTGACGGTGTCGTGCATCAGCCCGCGCACGGCGGTCACGAGATGGCTGATCGGGTTGACGTCGACCGCCGCCTGCAGCCAGCCGGGCATGGTCTCGGGATCGACGTAGATGTTGCTCCCGAAGGTCAGGGGGAACAGCACCATCATGCTGGCGCCCATCACGGCGTTGGGAGTCCGCATGACCAGGCCGAGAATGTTCCACACCCAGGCCAGGCTGAAGGCGAACAGCAGCAGGAGCAGCACCCCCAGCACCACACCGACCACACCGCCGTCCGGGCGGAAGCCGATCGCCAGACCGAGGCAGATCACCAGCACGGCGGCAACCGCGTAGCGGACGGCGTCGCCGAGCATCATGCCGACCAGGGCGGCCGGCCGCCAGACGGGCAGTGACCGGATCCGGTCGAAGACGCCCTTGGTGATGTCGGTGTTCAGGCCGACCCCGGTGTACATCGTGATCATGATGACGGTCGCGACCAGGATTCCGGGGAGGAAGAACTGGATGTACTCGTCGGTCGAGCCCGCCAGCGCTCCACCGAACAGGTAGCTGAACATCAGGGTCATCATGATCGGGAAGGCTGTGACATCGAAGAGCTGTTCCGGGACGTGCTTGATCCGCAGCAGCGCCCGCCAGCCGAACGTCACGCAGGCCGAGAGCGCGCTCGGTCGCGCCGGCCGGCTGCGCAGCGTCAGGGCCGCCCGCACCCGCTCGTCGATGCCGCCGGCCGGGGTGCGCGGCTCCGGAGTGGCGGACGGTGTGGCCACCGCGGCGGCCGGATCCGCCACGGCACCGGTCGAGGCAGCACTTCCTGTGGCGGCCTCGGTCGAGGTGGCGTTGGTCGAGGCGGTGGTCATGCGACAGGCTCCTTCGTCGTCGCGGAGGCGGTAGGCAGACCGGCGCCGGCGGCTCCGGAACGGTCGCCCGGCCCTCCGTCCGCATCGGCGGGGTGGCCGGTGAGGGCCAGGAAGACCTCGTCCAGACTGGGCTGGCCGAGGGCGAACTCGGTGATCTCGAACCCGGAGCGGGCGAGCTCGGTCAGCCCGCGGGCGACGAGCTCGGCGTCCGAGACGGTCGCGGCGAGCGCGACCGGGTCGGAGGCCAGCTCGACCGGCACCCCGAGCACCGCCGTCAGCAGCCGCGCCGCCTCCGGCCTGCGCTCGGCGTCGCGCAGCCGGACGTGCACGGCGCCGCCGCCGACCCGGGCCTTCAGGTCGCCGGAGGTTCCCTCGGCGATCACCCGGCCGTGCTCGATCACCGCGATCCGGTCGGCCAGCTGGTCGGCCTCGTCGAGGTACTGGGTGGTGAGCAGCACCGTCGTGCCACCCGCGACGAGTGCGCGCACGATGTCCCACACCTGGTTGCGGCTGCGTGGGTCGAGGCCGGTGGTCGGCTCGTCCAGGAACAGCAGGTCGGGGGAGACGATGATGCTGGCGGCGATGTCGAGGCGGCGCCGCATCCCGCCGGAGTAGGTCTTCACCTGGCGGCCGGCGGCCTCGGTCAGGTCGAACGCCGTCAGCAGCTCGGTGGCCCGTTCCCGCGCGCCCGACCGGCTGAAGCCGAGCAGGCGGGCCAACAGGATCATGTTCTCCGTACCGGTGATGTCCTCGTCGAGCGAGGCGAACTGGCCGGTCAGGCTCACCCGGGCGCGGATGGCGTCGGCCTCGCGCACCACGTCGTGCCCGAGCACCCGCACCGTGCCGGCATCCGGCGCGAGCAGGGTGGCCAGGATGCGAATCGTCGTCGTCTTGCCGGCGCCGTTCGGCCCCAGCACGCCGTACACGCCGCCGGCGGGGACGGCCAGATCCACCCCGTCGACGGCACGCGTCTTCCCGAACGTTTTCACCAGGCCGGCCACCTCAATGGCCAGGCGGTTGTCTGACATGACCTCGTTGCTCCTGCCGTCGCCTGCGGTCTGGGACCAGGCGCGGGCCCGCGCGGCGGAGCTCCGCCGCGCCGGACTCGCGCCGGCCCCCGAAGCATGCGCGACGGGACCGACAGTTTTCGCCTCCACCCGGCGGAGGATCGGCGCGCAACCGCGTGCGCGCCCGGCCTGGTGCCGGCACCAGCATGCGGGGCCGGCGGAAGGCCGTCCACCTGTTTTCAGGGCTCCTGGCAGCGCCGGAGGCCCTCCGGGCTGTAGCAGGGAAGGTGCCCCTGTTCCTTCATGAGGCCCTGGCCCGCGCCCTGCGTCAGGTAGGTGAGGAAGCTGGAGACGAGAGAGTCCGCGGCCGGTCGACCGTAGGTGAAGGCGTACTCGATCTCCGCGAAGGGATAGGAGCTGCGGCCGATCTCCTCGATCGACGGCGCCTGCCCGTCCAGGCTCACGGTGTGCAGGCCGGTGACGGTCGTGGCGGTGCGCAGCTCGCTGTAGCCGATGGCTCCCGGCAGGCGGGCCACGGTTCGCAGGACCCGGTCGGTGCTGTCGAGCTCGCAGCGGATGACCGTGTCGTGCGGCGAGTTCCGGTGTTCGCAGTCCAGCGAGCTGAAGGCGGGCTCACCGCGCCCGTCCAGGACGCGTCGCCGGAACAGGTCGCGCGTGCCGGAGTTGGCATCCCGGCTCACGAGCCGGATCGGGAGACGGGGGCCACCGAGCTCGCTCCAGTCGGCGACGTCCCCCCGGTAGATACGGCGCAGCTGATCGAGGGAGAGATCGGTGATGGGCACGTCGTCGTTCAGCACGACCGCGAAGGCGGAGACGGCGACCCGGTCACCCTCCAGGTTCGGGTCGAGATCTGATCCGGCACCGTCGCGGATGGCGATCACCGGCGGCACGCCGTTCGCGGCCTCCCCGGCGTCCACAAGTTTCTGGATCCCCTCGTTGCTGCCGCGCGCGTCCACCGTGACCGTCGAACCTGGGCAGTCCGCCTCGTACCGGGCCGCAATCCGCTGGATGACCGGCGCGAAGGCGGTCGAGCCGTTCACCGTGAGAGTCCCGGTCGCGCATCCGATGGGCCCAGGGGCGTCCCCGCGCACGACGATGATGGTCGCCAGCACGGTCACGCACACGGTGAGCAACACGGTGATCAGGCGGGCGGCCCGGCTGAACAGCGGCAGTTTGTCGTCGACGGTCGTGCTCCGGTTGGGGACCACGGCGCCCTCCCGGATCCCGCCGCCAACCCGCACTGCGTCGCCGACACTCCCGCCGGTGAGCAGGACGAGCAGTTTGTAGTGCTGACCGCGGTTGAGCGGGACCTTCGGGAGGTAGATCGTGTTGCTGCTGTCCCGCATTACCCACGACGGCACGAAGTGTTCCATCAGGTGCTCGGCGTCGGGCTGGGTGACAGTGACAGCCACCCCGCGGACAATGCGGCCGGTGAAGACGACGGTGAGTCCGTGCAGGTCGCGGCTGGTGTAGTCGGTGTCGGCGACGCTCTCGGCGCCGTCGTTCTCGACCCGCAGCAGGACGAGCGTGGCGTCCGCCATGTCGGGAAGGTCGTTGAACAGGCCGAGCCGGATATCCGCCTGCCCCGCGCCGCTGCGGTTGTCGCTGCCCACCGGCAGGTCCATCTGGACCCGGTAGCCGATGCGCCGGCGGCGCGGCACCCGCCGCTCGTACCAGACGACCGCGAAGGACGCGGCGATACCGAGCATCGCGGTCAGGACGGCCACGGAGTTCTCGGCACTCAGCCAGCCCACGCCTCAGTTCACTCCCGTGTTTCCGCACAACCGACCCGTCGGATCATCAAGGTAGGGGTTTCCGCGGAGCCGGAAGCAGTGCGGTTCGGGCGGACATCAGAAGTTCGTCGTGAGTTCATTCCGCCAGCCGGTGCCGGGCAGGAAGCCGACGTGGGACGGGCCGCCCGACGCGGGGCCATCCGACGCGGGGCCATCCGCACATGTTCGAGGGTTCGGTGGAGCCGACCGGCGGGGTGCCGCTGCCGACCGGATTCACGGTCCGGTTCGCGCCGAGCCGAATCCCAGAATCATCAGGCAGATACCGAGGGGGACGAGCAGAACGATTCCCACCCGGGCCACGGCGGACCCCGGGTGTTACTCCGCCGGGTAGGCCGGACCGCCGCGTCGCAGCAGCTCGGCGAAGGAGGTCGCCGGGCGGCCGGCCAGCGCCGGGATGTCGTCCGTGACGGCGGCGAGCTCACCGGCGGCGATCGCCGTGTAGGTCGAGACCCAGGCGTCGACCTGCCAGCCGGGCGCGCCGTGGACGGCTCGGGAGGCGTACGCCTCGGCGACCGTTTCGGGCCGGTAGGTGATGGGGCGCCCGGTGGTCTCGGCGAGCAGCGCGGCCACGTCGTGGAGGGTGGGCGCCTCCGGGCCGGTCAGCGAGTAGGTCGCGCCGGCGTGCGAGGCGGGTTCGCGCAGTACGGCCACGGCGGCGTCGGCGATGTCGTCCTGGGCCACGGCCGCGACGTGCCCGTCCGCCGCCGGCCCGCGGATGACGTCGTCCGGCCCGACCAGCGCGGGCAGGAAGTCGGCGTAGAGATTGTCACGCAGGACGGTGAATCGCAGCCCGGAGCCGCGCAGGTACCGTTCGGTTGCCGCGTGGTCCCGCCCCAGGGTGAAGGTGCAGTCCGGTGCCGCCCCGTAGAACGAGAGGTAGACCAGGTGCTCGACGCCGGCCGCGGCCGCCGCGTCGATGAACGCGGTGTGCTGGGCGACCCGGTCAGGAGCCTCCGCGGCGGAGACCATCAGGACCGTCGCCACTCCCGCCAGCGCCGCGCGGGCCGCTTCGGGCTCGCTGAACGCGGCCCGGGCGACCGTCGCCGCCGGGAGCTGTGGCGCCCGCGCCGGATCCCGGACCACCAGCCGCTGGGCGACACCCGCCGCGGCGAGCCGGCGCGCGACCCTGCCACCGAGGCGCCCGGAGGCACCGGTGACCGCGATCAGCTCCGGACCGGCGCTCATCGCGCCGCGGAGGCGGGCTGCGGGAGAGGTGCTGCTGTCGACGCCACCAGCCGACGCTATCAACGCCGGTGCCGACGGCCGCCGCACTCAAAGGGTTTCGGACACGTCCGCGGCGGCGACGATCTCGCGCAGGGCGGCCACGTGCGCCCGGAAGGCCACCCGGCCTTCCGAGGTCAGCCGGGCCCGGACCCGTCGGCGCTGCCCGCTCGTCTCACGGTCGAGGTGGACGTACCCGACGTCCTGCAGGGTGGACAGTTGTTTCGACAGCGCCGAGTCCGACAGCGAGAGCTGGTCGCGGATGTAGGCGAACTCGACCCAGTCAGCGGCGGCGAGCAGCGCGACGACGGAGAGCCGGGTACCCGGATGGATGACCTCGTCGAACCGCGCCTCGGTCACGGGGCGCCGGCCACGCGCGCGGCGCGCCGGAACCGCGCGATCAGCATCGGCCCGCCCAGCAGCACGATGACCGCGGCGAGCACACTCGCACCGGTCGCCGGGTGGCCGCTCCCGTCGGCGGACAGCGCGAACGCGGCCCCGACCGTCACGCCGGTCAGCAGCACGAGGCCGCCAAGCACCGCGACCGTGACGCGACCACCCGCGACCTCGGCCCGGACGCTGAGCTCGCCGCTGCCGTGCCGCCCGCTCACCACCCGCGGCGCGACACCGGCGTGCAGCGCGCCGAACAGCAGCGTCGCCGTCGACGTCACCCATGGGTTCCCCAGGTCGCCGAGGATGCCGAGCACCACCCAGCCGGCCGCGACGAACCACCAGTACCAGGCCGGGACGGCGATCCGCTCCACCACGCTCAGCCGGCCGCGTTCGACCGCCGCGAGGGCGGCACGCGCCTCCTGCGCGGACACCTCATCCATCACCTACTCCTTTCCTGGTAGGAAACTCACGTTAGAGTTTCCTACCAGGAAAGTCAATCCGCGAGAATCCGACCCCGGAGAACGGCGAGACTCGGAGAGACGATGACAACCACTCCCCCGCCCCGGCCGACGGCCCCGGCCCGGACCTCGGCATCGCCGGCCGCGCTCCAGCGTGTGCGTGGCGCGTTGCTCGGGCTGGCCGCAGGCGACGCCCTCGGCGCCACGCTGGAGTTCATGGCGCCCGAGGAGATCCGGGCCCGCCACGGCGTCCACACGGAGATCACCGGCGGCGGCCCGTTCGGCTGGCGCCCCGGCCAGGGAACCGACGACACCGACCTGACCATCGCCGTCGCCCGCACCTACGCCGAGGGCTACCAGCTCCCGACGCTCGCGGAGCACTTCCTGCGCTGGTACCGCGGCCGGCCCCGCGACATCGGCCGGATGACCGAGTCCTCCCTGAAACGCATCGCCCGGGGGGAGGAACCGCTCGCCGCCGGTGCCGCCGCCCTGGTCGCGGCCGGGGGTGGCGGCGCCGGCAACGGAAGCCTCATGCGCGCCCTTCCCACCGGCCTGGCCCGCGCCCACCCGCCCACGTGCTCCCGCGAGTCAGTCGAGATCAGCGCGGTCACCCATGCCGACCCGCGCTGCGTGCACGCCTGCGTCGCCTACACCGCGATCGTCTCCGCGCTGATCGACGGCGCGCCGGCCCGCGCCGCACTCCGGGCCGGCTGCGACGCCGTCCCGCCCGTGCGGCACCGCGAGGTCGACGCCGCCCTCGCCACCCCCGCCGCGACCCGGCTCGACAGCCTTCCCACCAGCGGCTACGTCATTCACTCCCTGGCCACGGCGGTCTGGGCACTCCAGCAGTCGGCGCCGCTGGGCGACCTCCTCGTCGCGGTGGTCAACCGCGGCGACGACGCCGACACCACCGGCGCGATCACCGGCGGCCTGCTCGGCGCCCGGGACGGCGCGGACGCCGTCCCGGACCGCTGGGTCCACACGCTGGAGTACGCCCCGGAGATCGACCGGCTCGCCCCGGCACTGCTCGCCCTGCGCGACCGCCCTCCGGCCATCCTCGATCAGGAAGATCGCGGCGAAGGGGCCTGACGGGCTGCTGGGGTCAGTCCTCGATCGGGGTCACGCCGACCGCCTCGTACGTGGTGGGCTCACCCTTGTCGTTCAGGGTGGTGAGGAGCCCGCCGCGGGCGCACTCGGCCGGGGTGGCCGGGTAGGCCTTGCCGTTGCAGCGGAAACGCAGGCCGGTGGCGCCGGGCAGGTCCTTCTCCGGCATCCCCTTGATCGCGGCGGTGACGGTGGCGGGGGTGATCTCGCCGGTGAGGTCCTCCAGCGCGGTGTGGAACGCGGAGAAGGTGATGAACATGGCGGCGGCACCGGCCTCGGTGACGTTGATGTCCTTGTCGTAGGTGTCGACCACGGCGTTGAAGACGCGGATCGCCGGATCGTCGGAGCCGATCGGGGCGGTCGCCGTGATGGTCATGCCCTCCAGGAAGTCACCGGGCACCGCCTCGCGGGTCGCGTCGGTGATGCAGTGGGCGATGGCCGCCAGCGGGCCGTCGTAGCCGACCGAGCGCAGCCCGTTGAACGCGCTGATGCAGAAGGCGTCGCTGCCGACCACCTGGACGATGCCGGGGTCGCCGTCGACGATGCGCTGCACCTGCGGGGTCATGTCGGCCGTGCCCGCCGGGATCTGGATGACATCCAGCTCGATGCCCTCGCGCTGGAACATGGGCCGGGTGACCTGGTAGAGGCCGGTGGTGACGGGCAGGTCGATCGCGATGACCGTGACCTTCTTGGCGCCCTCGTCCCTGGCGACCTGGACCGGGAGCGTGACGAGCGGGAAGAACTGGTCGCTGAGGATGAAGGTCGACTCCGGGTCGCCCAGCGAGCCGGCGCCGTTGGCGGTGTAGAACATCACCGGCACATGCGCGGCGTGCAGCGGCTCCCAGATCTGCTCGCCGGCCCCGGAGGAGCCGACGACGACGGCGACGACCTCCTCCTCGATCATGCGGTTGGCGCAGTCCGTCGCCTTGGCCGGGTCGGCCAGGGCCTCGCACTGGACGAGTTCGATGGGGCGGCCGGCGATGCCGGAACGGTGCTCGTTGAGGAAACTGGCAGTCGCTTCGGCGACCTTGAACTCGTAGGAGAGGTCCGCGGCGGGACCCTGGCCGTCCGAGACGATCCCGATCCGGACCGGTTCACCCGATGTCGGGGTGGCCGGGCCCAGGGCCGCCTCGGCCGCGGTGGTTCCGCCCGTGGCCGGGCCCTCCTCGTCGTCGCTGCCGCAGCCGGCGAGGAAGATGCTCGCGGCCAGCGCACCGAGCGCCCCTAGGGCCTGTTCTGGGTTCGGATCATCGGGTTGGGAGGCTGCGGAGCCAGAGAACGGACCCGCGTAGGTGGAGTCCCGCGGCGTAGCTTTCGGGGGTCTTGTCGTAGCGAGTGGCCAGGCCCCGCCACTCCTTGATCCTGTTGATGCCACGTTCCACGGTGTTGCGATCCTTGTAGAGCGTGGCGTCGTGGCTGACCGGGCGGCCACCGGCGCTGCCGCGCTTTTTGCGGTTGGCTGCCTGGTCGGCCTTCTCCGGGATCACCGCCTGGATCTTCCGTGTGCGCAGGTGGGCGCGGTTGGCGCGGGAGGAGTACGCCTTGTCGCCGGCGACCGCGTCCGGCCGGGTCCTGGGGCGGCCTACCGGCCCACGCACCTTGATCTTCTTCAGGACCGGGAGGAAACGCGGGCTGTCCGCGGCCTGTCCGGGGGTGAGGATCAGGGACAGCGGGCGGCAGCGCCGGTCGGTCGCGAGGTGCACCTTGCTGGTCAGCCCGCCCCGGGAGCGTCCCAGCTCGGCGGCTTTCAACCGGGCCCTGCGGCGTCGGCGTACCGCGCGGCGCCGTCCCTGTTCGGCTTCTTCTCCGTCCTCGGGCACCTCGGTCACAGGGTCGTTTTGTCCGGTTTCTGGAGCCCCTTTTCCTCCTCCAGGGCCTTCGCCATGTCCTCCAGGAGG
>NZ_JBFLUG010000280.1:0-4305 GCF_041008525.1 Parafrankia sp. FMc2
TCCCCCGCCCACCACACCTTCACCAACACCTCCTCGACATCCTCGGCGTCGACCCGACCCGACCACCTTGATCACCAGTCAGGCAGGTCGAAGCATCGAATCCCCATGTGCGGAAGACCCGGCTAGCTGGCTGCGCGGTGGTGCTGGCGACCGCGGATGCGATGTTGGCGAACTCGGTTCATGCCCGTTGGTCGGGAGCCTGTCGCAAAATGCCGAGAAGCGGCCGATCCGGGCCACCAACTTTGGCCTGGCAGCCCACGTTCGTCCGTCAGCGGCGATCTCAGCCGTGTGCGCTTGACTACCGATCTTGTTCGGCGTCATTTTGTTACAGGCTCTCGGGGTGCTGGCTCTGGGTAACCTAGTGGACGGCGGCCGGGCTTCCGGTCGTGCTCGGTTGTGTCTGAGCCTCCGTGAAGGTGCCGCGCACGACGACGACCGGGCAGGGAGCGTTACGCACGCAGTATGACGCGACCGATCCAAGACGCATACCGGGAAAATCGCGCCCGTGGCCGCCGACAACGAGCAGGTCCGCGTCCTCGGCGGTCCTGGTCAACGCCAGCGCGGGGCGCTCGGGAACCAGGTACATGCCTATGTGCACAACGGGTTCGTTCACCAGCGCCTCGTCCACGGTCCGCTCCAGCGCCTGCCGGGCGTCCTCCATGTAGTCGCCCTCGGTGTAGGTGCGTGTCACCAGGATCGTCGCCGGGACCTGCCATCCCGTCACGACGTCGATCACCGCGCCTGTGGCCTCGGCCTGTGGCACTGCCCAGCGCAGGGCGGCCACGCTCGGTGCCTTCCCGTCCGCGCCCACCACGATCCGTGGATGCGATCGCTGCTCGCCCACGACCCGCTCCTTCCTGTCCCCGTCCCTCCCGCCGCGTCGGAAGACCCTGCGGCGGGCGGCGTCTTCCACCGCCAGTTCTCGTCATACCCGCAGGGACAGTCCCCACGACCCGAAGTGCCTACCCTGCGAACCTGACCCGCGTTTTGGCAACGTCTCCGGTCTCGGGAGATCCGGGCACTGAACGTCATGAACGCCCTGGTCGGGTCGCCCGGGGCGACCCGACCAGGGCGTAGAGCTTCCCTGCCCAGGGTGACTGGAGCCGGGCGTTGTGCGCGAAAGCGGTGATTGCTTGCGGGCTCGTGTGTTGGCAGCCCAGCGGAAGTAGACACCGCTGATCTCGCCGGATGCTCTGATGACCGGGGCGGCACCGCATTCGGTGGCGGCCTGTTCCACCCTGTCGACCCGCTCCAGGCTACGAGCTGCCGGTCTGACAGGCCTGTCTCGACGGCCGCCTTGCTTGGGCGAAGGGGTGACTTCGTAGAGTTCTCCGATGGGCCCGAAGCCGAACTCGGTGCGCGAGACAGCGCCGTGTTTCTGAATGTTGTCCTGTACGTGACATCCTCCTCGAATATGGGTGAGGGGTGCCGCCGGTCAGCGTCTGACGTGGGCGGGTCCACCCTCGATGAGTGCCTCGACCTCGGCGAGTGAGGCCATGGACGCATCCCCGGGTGTTGTCATGACGAGGGCGCCGTGGGCTGTGCCATAGGCAAGGGCGCGTGGGAGGGAGGCGCCGGTGAGCAGCCCGTGGATCAGTCCGGCGGCGAAGCCGTCGCCGGAGCCGATGCGGTCCAGGATGTGCAGGCCGCGCATCCGAGGGCCGGTGACGAGGCCGGTCTCGGCGGACCAGGCGGCCGAGGACCAGTCGTTGACATCGGCCGAGGGCACCTCGCGCAGCGTTGTCGCCACGACCGACGCGGCGGGAGCCCGGCCGGCGGCCTCCATCAGCGCGTCCGGTACCTCGTCGGGACGGATCGGCACGTCGCCCGGGCGGGTGCCGGCGAGTCCCAGGGCGCCCACTATGACGTCGGCATGCCGGGCCAGCCGCAGGTCGACCTCGCGGGCCCGGTCCGGGCCGCCCCGGTCCGTCCAGAGGCTGGGGCGGTAGTTGGGGTCGTAGGAGACGGTGACGCCGTGGCGGCGGGCGGCCGCCATGGCCTCCTCGGCGACACCGGAGGTGGTTTCGGACAGTCCGGCGAAGATGCCACCGGTGTGGAACCAACGTGTGCCCGCGGTGAAGACGGCGTCCCAGTCGACATCACCTTTGCGCAGTTGGGAGACTGCGGTGTGCGCGCGGTCGCTGACGCCGAGCGCGCCGCGGATGCCGTAGCCGCGCTCGACGAAGTTCAGCCCGTTGCGGGCGGCGTGGCCGACGCCCTCGCTCGGCATCCAGCGGATCAGCGAGGTGTCGACTCCACCCTGAAGTATCAGGTCCTCGACCAGTCGGCCCACGGCATTGTCGGCGAGGGCGGTCACGACGGCGGTTCGCAGTCCGAAGCAGCGACGCAGACCGCGTACCACGTTGTACTCGCCGCCGCCCTCCCAGACCCGGAAGGTGCGGGCGGTACGGATGCGGCCCTCGCCCGGGTCGAAGCGCAGCATCACCTCGCCCAGGGCCACTACATCGGTCACGGCGTGCTCCGTTCCATGGCTTCGGCGGTCAGCCGGCGGATTTCCTCGTAGTCGCCCCGCGCCAGGTGCGCGGCGCTCGCCATCCAGCTGCCGCCGACGGCGAGGACCGCCGGGTCGGCGAGGTAGGCGGCCAGGCGGGAGATGTCGATCCCGCCGGTCGGAACGAAGCGGGCCTGCGGGAAAGGGGCCGCGAGTGCCTTGAGCGTCCGCACACCGCCGAGCGGCTCGGCGGGAAAGAGCTTGACGGTGTCGCAGCCTGCCCGCAGGGCGCGCATCAGCTCGGTGGCGGTGGCGATGCCCGGCACCACGGGCACCCCCAGCTCCCGGCACTTTGCGATGACCTCCTCGTCGTAGCCGGGCGAGACGACGAAGCGGGCTCCGGCGGCCACGGCCCGTTCCGCCTGATCTTGGGTGAGTACGGTGCCCGCGCCGACTGTCATACCGCCGTGAGCCGCCATCGTCTTGAGTACGTGCTCGGCGCCCGGGGTGCGGAAGGTGACTTCGGCGCCTCGGGCGCCGCCCGCCGTGAGCGCCTCGGCCAGGAGACGGGCCGTGGCCGGGTCGGGTACGGTCAGTACCGGCAGGATCCGAAAACCTCTCAGCACGGAGTCGAAACCGGCCGTCATCGGCCGAGCCGTCCGCCGTTGGCCGGAGCAGCAGCACCCGGAACATGTGCGCCGGTGTTGGAAACGAGGAAGACGGTTGCGCCTGGCAGGTCGTCCGAGCTCCTCCGCCCGGCCGGGATGCACTCCAGGGCCGCTGGGGTGCGCTGCGGATCGCCCCGCAGGGCCAAGGCGATGACATCCTGCTGCGCGGCGCTGATGTCGTTGACGTCCACGCCGGCCGCAGCGGGCGCAGGGGTCATGGCCCGGCCGATGCCGCGCTGGGCTCCCGTGACGACCGCGAGCCGTCCGGTCAGGCCGAAAGTGGTCATACGTCAGCTCCTTGAGCGTCATCGGTGTCGTCGGCGCAGTCCACGAGGATCTTCATCTCGGCCTTCTCTCCCTCCGGGGGCCCCGAACGCGGCCAGCGCCCGCGCGAGCGGCCCGATCCGGCTGATCAGGCGTTCACCGGCGACGACCAGGGCCAGGCGCTTCCTGGAAGCCGGAGCGGTCGTACCGGGAGCCCACGGAGGTGCGCTCGCGCCGGAAGAAGCGGTGCGGGTTCACAGCACGGGGCCGGGAACGGATCCCCGCCTGGCACAACCGGCCCCGCATGCCCCGCACCTCTCCCGCCGTGTCAACTCCGGCCGTCGCACCGGGCGTCTCGGCGGCGACGCCCTCGCCCGAAGACTGATCGGCCGCGTGCACGGTAGGCGGGGCAGGCGGTAGCGGTCGCGTTCGACAGCGGGCACACCCGTCTGGAGGCTGGTGCATCGCTCATCTCCCGCCTATACGCCGAAGCGATGGACGAGCGCCATTCGCGCGAGGTCGCGGCGAGCAGTTTCATTCGACTGGCCCTTGCTGCACAGCTGGTCATATGCCTGCGGGTAACCCCCGGCCAGCCACTGGTCGACGGCTGTGCGCACGGCATAGGCGCGTGGACGCCCCCGGCTTCGCCACCGGGCCCCGCGCGTGGCCGAGTTGGCCGGCTTCCTGGCACCCGGCGCCGCACCCTCACCCGGTGCCGTACAGGAGGCAGGCTGTACCGGCCCAGGCTTCGCCCGTGTGCGGAATCACGTCGCCGTAACGCATGGTGGTCAGGACCTGGAGCGTTCCCGCTTTTGTAGACAAGCCTAACTATGCCGCACGGAGGTCTCGTCCGTCAAATTCTTCCTCGAACTCGATGGGGGTGAGGTAACCGATTGCGGAGTGTATCCGCTGCCGGTTGTA
>NZ_JBFLUG010000281.1:0-4258 GCF_041008525.1 Parafrankia sp. FMc2
TTTTTCAAGCAGACGACGGCATACGATGTCCGCTCTGGTCTCGGGGGCTCGGGGTGGTGTATAAGAGGCAGATGCCGAGGGCGGGCGGGATGCGGCCGCGCGGAGTTCCCGGCCAGGAGCCTCGGCGCGGCGGTTGGCGCGGGCACTGGGCCTGGGTGGCACCGGGCGCCGCGCCGAGGCGCATTCGCGGATCGAGGTGGGTAACGACTGGCGCCGCTGCGGCGCCGGGGACGGTGGCTGCGGCGTTCTGCTTCCGCTCGGCCAGCAGACGTGCCCCCGCTGCGGCCGGACGAACCGCGACGACCTGGCCCCGCTGGACCTGCGGCGCAGGCTGGCCACCCGGGACGGGCAGCTGCCCGTGCTCGCCACTCCGCGCGGGCGCCGCCGGCCGCCCGCCTGATACGTCCGGGCAGTCCGGATCCGCATGACGAGGTGGATTCATCAAAAGGTGTTGTCTGGTCACCCCGACAGCGCGGTCCGCTGAGGCCGGAACGTCGGAATGCCCGCGAGATATGGAACGATAAGGGTATGTACTCCGCCGAGATCAATCGCCGGCAGCCGGCATGTCTGCTGCTCGTCATCGATCATTCGACGTCGATGTCCGAGACCTGGGCCGGCGGGACCATGAGCAAGGCCGACCAGCTCGCGCTCGCCGTCAACCGGCTCCTCGGTAACGCGGTCCTGCTGTGCAGCAAAGGTGACGATCGTGTCTACGACTATTTCGAGGTAGGAATTCTGGGCTATGGCCGGGGTGTCGCACCGGTCCTGTATGGTTCCAGCGTGAGTCGACCGCTGTTGCCTATCAGCGAGGTCGCGCTGAATCCGAACCGCGTCGACCACGTGCTGCGCAAGGTCCCCGATGGCGCCGGTGGCCTGGTCGAGATCCAGACCCCGATCCCGGCCTGGGTCGACCCGGTCGCCGACGGCTGGACGCCGATGGTCGAGGCCCTGCGGGTCGCCGCCTGGATCGCCGACGGCTGGTGCCGCCAGCACCCCGCCAGCTTCCCGCCGATCGTCGTCAACGTCACCGACGGGCAGAGCACCGATGGTGATCCCCGGGAGGCCGCCGCGCAGGTGCGGGCCGCCGGCACGGCCGACGGTGAGGCCCTGCTGTTCAACGCCCACCTGTCCGCGACCGCGCGGCGCGCCGTGACCTTCCCGCACGACCGCGACGAGCTGCCTGACGAGTTCGCGCGGGTGCTGTTCGACATGTCCAGCCACCTGCCGCCCACGATGGTCGCGGCGGCGGACAGTCTCGGCTACCCGGCGGACGCGGCGTCCAAGGGGTTCCTCTACAACGCCGACGTCACCGCCCTGATCGAGTTCCTCGACATCGGCACCCGGGCGGTCACCCCGACCGGCCTGCGGGACCTGAGCGTCGGGCCGCGGTCGAGCGGATGACATCGCGGTCCACGGCGGTCGCGGTGGCCCTCACCGCGACGTCCCGCACGGTCACGAAGCTCGGCCGTGCCGCCGAGGAGAACGAGGACTGCTGCGCCACCTGCCCGGAACGGGGCCGGTTCGCGGTCGCGGACGGCGCCTCCACCTCGGCCCGGCCCGAGGTGTGGAGCCGGCTGCTGGTCGACGCGTTCGTCCGGGACGCGGTCGACCCGCTCGCCGCCGACGTGCTGCCCGGCCTGCGGGAGCGGTGGTGGGCCGAGGTGAACCGTCCCGGCCTGCCCTGGTACGCCCGGGCCAAGCTCCAGCTCGGCGCGGACGCATCCTTCCTGGGCCTCACGGTCGACGTCGGGAACCAGCTGTGGGCGGCCACCTGCGTCGGTGACTCGTGCGTGTTCCATGTCAGCGCGGGCAAGACCTGCGCGGCCGGGCCCGTGGAGCACTCCACGGACTTCAGCCGCTTCGCCCAGCTGGTCGGCAGCCGCGGCCCGTCCCGTCCGGACCCGGTTGTTCTCGGCGGTGCCTACCAGCCGGGGGACGTGTTCGTTCTCGCCACCGATGCGCTGGCACAGTTCCTGCTGCGCGCCGTCGAGGCCCGCGGGCGGATGCCGTCGCCCGGCTGGCTCGCCCACTCCGCCGCGCGCTTCGCCCGAGCCGTGGACGCCTACCGGCACCACGGCTGCCTCGCCAACGACGACACGACCATCTGCGTGGTCCAGACGTGAACCCCCGTCCGTTCCACGTGGTTTCCCCGGCCCCTGCCGGCTCCCCGCAACGGCGCGAGGGACGTGCATGAAGCTGCCCACCCTTCTCGACTACCAGCAGGCTGTCCAGATCCCGCGGCTGGCGTTCCTCGACGAGCGGCTGCGTGACAGCGTGCCGAGACTCAACCCGCTCGGCATGCCCGCCGTCGCCACCGGCGGCTTCGCGCTGACCTTCGACGTCAGCCGGGCCGGCCGGCGGTACGCCGTGCGGTGCTTCCACCGGCACAGCGACAACCTCGAGCTGCGCTACGCCTGCATCGCCGACTTCGTCCGCTCCGCCTCCCTCGACTTCCTCGTCGGCGTCGACTACCTGCCCGCCGGCATCCGGGTCCGCGACCGGGCCTGGCCCATCGTGCGGATGGAGTGGATCGACGGCGCCCGCCTCGACGACTGGGTGCAGGAGAACCTGGACCGCCCGTCCCGGCTCGACCGCGCCCGGCTCAGCCTGAACACCGCCGTCGCGGAGCTGCGCCGTCGCGGTGCCGCCCATGGCGACCTGCAGCACGGCAACATCCTCGTCCTGCCGGACGCGTCCATCCGGCTCGTCGACTACGACGGGATGTACCTGCCCGCGCTGGGCTCCCTCGGCGCCTCCGAACGCGGCCACCGCAACTACCAGCATCCGGACCGTTCGAACCAGTACGACGTCACGCTCGACCGCTTCGCCCAGGAGGTGATCGCGGTGTCGCTCGCCGCGCTCGCCCGCGACCCGTACCTGTGGCGCGAGTTCAACACCGGCGAGAACCTCCTCCTCTCCGCCGCCGACTTCGCTGACCCGTCCGCCTCCGCACTGTTCGCCCGGCTCGAGCAGATGCCCGGCGTCGCCGCCGCCGCCCGCCGGCTCCGGGACGCCTGCCTGGTCGACTACGAGGACGCCGCCGCGATCCTCGACGCCGAGGCACACGTCCACTACGAAGGTGCTGGTGCTGGCGGCCGGGCCGGCGGCTGGCACGGCAGCCCTGGCCGGGCGCCGGGTGTCCCGGCCGCCTGGCAGGGCCCACCCGCCCCGCCTCCGGTGTTCGGGCCGCACGGCCTCCCGCGCGCACCCGCTGTCCCGCGTCCGCCAGGCGTGGTGCGTCCGCATGCCGTCCCGCGTCCGCGTCCGCGCGGCGTGCCCGGACCGCTGGCGGCACCGGCGGCACCGGCCGCCGCTCCGACACCCGCGACACCCGCGGCACCGGCAGGCGTGCCGGCAGCATCGGCACCTCCCGCGGCGCCCGCACCAGGCGTACCCGTGTCGGCTGTTCCGGCAGCACCGGCCATGTCGGCGGTACCCGTTGCGGCAGGACCGGCCGCGAGTGCGGTGGGGGTCGTCAGCACCGTCTCCGCGGCGCGGTATCTGCGCACCCGGCCGCTGCGTCCGGCACCGGTGGTCGTCCCCGCGCCGACGGTGCTGTCCGCGCGGGACCGCGCGGGGCTGCTCGCCCGCCGTGCGGAGGAGGTGATGGTCGTCGGGAGGATCCAGGGCGTGCGCCAGGTCCGCCGGACAGGGACCGTGACCATCCTCGACTTCGGCAATCCGCGCGGTGGCAGCCTCAAGGCCATCGCCTGGGACCGGGTCAGTCGAGAACTCACCGCCAGCCACGGCGATCTTGCCGCTCTCGCGGGCGTCTGGGTCCGGATCGTGGGCCAGATCGTGGTCGACGACCGGGGTGACCTGGCGGACGAGTACGGAGGCTGGATCCCGCCCGGCATGGGCATGGGCCC
Organism: Parafrankia sp. FMc2; assembly: GCF_041008525.1. NCBI lineage: Bacteria > Bacillati > Actinomycetota > Actinomycetes > Frankiales > Frankiaceae > Parafrankia > Parafrankia sp. FMc2. The sequence goes on from NZ_JBFLUG010000281.1 coordinate 3,870, forward strand.
CGCCGGCAGCCGCGCTCCGGCTGGCAGTAGTGGCCCGGCTGGCAGCGGTGCCGCGGGTGGGAGTCGTGCGCAGGGTGGGAGTCGTGCCGCGTCGAGCGCCGATCTGACCCGGACCGCCCGGGCGCCGCGCTCACCGCGCATCGAGCTGCGCCGCGGCAGCCTCCTGCGGGTGCTGACCGAACGGGAGGCCGAGAGCCTGCTGAACCGCCCCGGATCGGTGCCCGCGGCCCCCGCGACCCGGGCGGCCTACGGCTCGGGCCCGGTGCTTCCGCCTCGCCGTCGGCTGCCGCCGCCCGTTCCGGGCCCGGTCGGACCGAAGCCCGGGCGCTGGCCCGGGTGGAGCTGACGCGTCGTGGCGGTCAGTGCGCCGGGTGGGGCCGGGGTGGCAG
>NZ_JBFLUG010000282.1:0-4215 GCF_041008525.1 Parafrankia sp. FMc2
CCGCGGCCACCGCGGTTTCTTTGTTGGTTCTCACAAACTACGGAGAATCACACGGTGGCCGCGCCCGTTCGGACGCCACGCCGTCGCCCACTCCAGAGACCACACGCCGACCACTGTCACTGGAGTACTAGTAGATCGTGCCTCCTCCCGCGGCACTCCAGGAGGCCTGCCGGCCCCTGAGGTACATGTTTCCAAAAAACTCAAATCTTAGTCGGGTGCCCGGCCTGATCCACCCCTTCTTGCCGCTTCCGTAGTTGTAGTACCCGAACTCGTTCGTCACCTTTCCATCCTTTACCTTCCTGGCTCCGAGTGTGGCATGGAAAGGATAGTCGCCGCGTTCTGTGTGTCCATAGTGATTCTGCACGACGAACTTGCCGTTTATGTAGTAGCGGTAGTAGAGCTTGATGCTCGCGGAGCGATATATTCCGGTGAAATTGACATGCCATGATACCGAGCAGACATTGTTGCATGTGCCATGGATATCGACGTTGCCGGCGGGCCCGTACTGTGTCCGGAAGTAGAAGTTGTAACGGCCGGTGAGGTCGACCTTGTTATATGGATCCTGGCTGGCGTATTCGTATGGATTCTCATTGCCGCCGACTATCGGATCGACCTGGAGAAAGCGGCCTGTGTTGGGGTTGTATAGGCGGACCCCCATGAGGTATATGCTGGAAACTGTGTCGTGTGATCGCTGGAACGTGCCAAGCCAGCCAAGAGGCGAGGTGGCCGGCGAAGTGTTGTAAGGCCTACCAAATTCCTGGGTTTCCTGGAAGGAGGATGGGGCGGTGGCTGAAGTTGAATTGTCTACCGTGGCGACGGTATCGCCATGGAGGTTGTGTAGAAGTAGCGTCACGACTCCTGCTTGGTCCTGTGTCGCGACGAGGGCGCCTCCGATGCCCAGAATATTTCGGACCCAGGACCCCCCCGTCTTAGCGACCCACGAGGGGCTGTCATCGCTGGCGGTTCCGTAATGGTTGACAGTCGTCGTACCACTCTGGGTCCAGCTCTGTATGCGGCGTGCGGGGTCGAGTTCATAGGTGCGGGAGGTTCCTCCCTGTGTTTCGGAGGCAACCATGTCGTTCACGTAGTACCCAAGAGTGAGCGGGGTTCCGCCGGCATCGCTGGCGGGAACGGCGGTGGCGCGGCCGAAGAGGTCATAGGCATAACCGGTGTCGGTCATGCGGTCGGCCTGGTCGTAGGTGTGGCCGAGGCTGTAGGTGGGTGTGGTGCTGGTAGAGCAGGTGGGGTTGGGGGCGTTGGTGCCGGCGTCGGGGTAGGAGATTTCCTGGGTGCGGTTGTAGTCGGCGTCGTAGACGTACCGGCGGGAGGTGCACAGCAGGCTTCCGGTGTCGTTTCGGACGTCGCGGACGACCCCTAGGCGGCCGGCCGCGTCGTAGATGTGTTCACGGGAGCCGCTGGCGGATTCCAGTACACGAGCCTGGCCGTTTATGTTGTCAATCTGGGTGAAAGTGAGCCAGGTGGATCCGCCTTTGCTGTACCTGAGATTTGTCGGGCTGCCTGAATTGCTGTAACGGGTGTCGGCGACGACTCCGTTGGGATATGTCTGCGAGCTTATCTGCCCATCGCCGTTATAGGTTGCAGTGAGCGTGGAGGGTGCGCTGCCAGCGCCTATGTCGATACCCGTGACCAGGCCGCGATGCTCAGTCGACGTCGAGTAAGTGAAAGAGTAGGTGCCCTTCCCGTCATTAATGGATGCGACCTGCCCGTCGGCATCATACGAGGTGGTGGTTGTGTTGCCGCCGGCATCTGTCTGCGAGGTGACCTGGCCCCAGGTGTCGTATGTCGTACTGAGGGTTGTTCCGGCCGCTGTGGTGGTCGTGGGAAGTCCGGTGGTCGAGCTGTACGCGAAGGTCCTGGCCGGTACCGCAGTGCCGCCATCCGCCGCCGGGGTCACCGAAATGGATTCCGAGATCTTCCGTCCGGCGGCGTCGTATCCGTATGCTGTGGTGCGGCTCGTCGTCGCTGTTCCAACGACCACCGTCTCGACCTTGGTAGCTGGCTGGTTCAGGCTGTTGTACGTGTAGGTAACTGTCGGCAGCGGATTTCCTGTGGATGGCTGCGCCGCAGGTCCGGTCCGACAGAGAAGGCCTGCCCAGGACGGATTTACACAAACTCCTGATCCGCTGGGCGAATAGTACTGACTGATTGATGTGTACGCGTCATTCCCGGTTCCGCTGGCTTTGGGCTGGCGGCTCTCCAGTGGCTGTCCGGTGGGGTTGAAGTAGTTTCGTCGCTCGATATCGGGGGTGGACCCTCCGCCCATCCAGGTCTTTACGCTGGTCGGCGTGTTAAGGTTCCAGCCGGATGTCGATGAATCTGCCCCGGGGGAGGTCTCGTACCCGTATTCGACCTTCCGCGGGTCCGTGTCGCTGCTGCCTGAAAAGGCGGTGGTGGTCACCGTGGTCGCGAGCCAGTAGGGGTCGGCCGCCGGGGGTGCTCCCTGATCGTAATCAGTGTGGACATGCGAGCGTGCCGATGATCGGACGCCGTTGTTGTTGATGTAGCGATGTTTGGGTCCGTAGACGTCCGTTACCGCAATCCCGTCACCCGTGTAAATCGTGTCGGTGTCCAGCAGTTGGGCGCGGGCAGCGGAGTCGGTCAACGCGGCTACCGTCGGGTCGGTGTCCGGGGTCGGGTTCAGGGCCTGGTTTCGGTTCTCGGCGCTCAGGCTCCGGATAATGTTTCCATAGGGGCCCCATTCGGTCGTTGAGATCTGCCAGGCACCGGCTCCGTACACGGCCCTGTTCACGCCTTGGCCGTTGGCGTTCAGGTAGTTGATGTCGGCGTAGGGCCAGTCGGCGGCCACCGGTGGGTCGGAAGGGACGTGGCTGGCGGGGAAGACAGCGGTGGCCCAGGCTGGCTGGTCCTGCTGGCCCCAGTCATCGACCCGGCCAGGCGACATGTCGACGGGGGCGGCGCTGCCGGAAAGGGCCACGTTGTAGGCGATCTTGATCGTGGCGGTGCCGGCGCTGGCGGGGCGGGGGCGGGTGACGGTGGTGAGGCGGCCGTAGCCGTCGTAGTTGAAGCCCCAGGTTTCTTGGCCGGGGTGGATGTAGCCCTGGACGCGGCCTTGTGCGTCATACCAGGAGAGGGTGGCGAGGTGGCTGCCACCGGGGGTGTCGAGGCGGGGGTCCCAGGCGGCCCGTAGGTGCCCGGTGGTGTCGTAGGCGTAGCGGGCGACCTCGACGGGGGTGGTGCCGTTGAGGGCCATGGAGATGGTAGAGAGCTGGCCGGTGTAGTCGCCCCAGTCGGACCAGCTTCCGCCAGTGCCGGTGGCGGTGGTGGTGGCGGCGTAGGTGAGGGTGAGGGCGCGGCAGCCGCTACCGAGGGTGCCGGAGCAGTCGACGCCGTCGGGGACGGGGCCGAGGATGCGGGTGACCCGGCCCTGGGCGTCGGTGGTGAAGGTGGAGGTGGTGTTGGAACCGAGTTCCTCGACGCGGTCGACGACCCAGAGGGTGGTGAGGGTGCGGCCGATGGTGAGGCTGCCGGTGTAGGTCGGCATGGAGACGTCAGTGGCCGACAGCGAGTAGTCGCCCGTGAGCAGTGCGACGGACCCCGGTCCGACCGCGCTGACCTCATTGCTGTCGCTGAAGGAGTTGCGGGTGAGCTGGATGGTGGTTGCTTCTGTGCAGGTGACGACGGCGGCGGCGGTGCGGAAGCAGGCCTGGATCTGGATGGGTCCGTCGGAGCCGCCACCGAGGGTGCCGGGGATGTTCCAGATCTGGTTGTCGAAGGTGCCGGCGCCGTTGCGGGGCGCGGGCCAGGTCGGGTTGGTGGTGGTGCCCTGGGTGGTGGTCTGGGCGCTCGGGACGTCGGTCCAGGCGGTGGAGGGGTTGGTGCCGACCCGGTAGCGGTAGGTCACCGACACCTGTGAGGAGGGTGCTTCACCGCGCAGGGTCGCGAACCGCTGGGTGCGGGACTGCTCCGGTGGGGAGGCCAGTGCCGCATTCCCGACGCCGAAGTTGTAGGAGACGACGGGGGAAAGGTTGCCGGCGGTGTCGATGGTGCGCAGGTAGAAGGTGTGCAGGCCCTCGTCGGCGGTCAGCGACGCGCTGGTGGTGGCGTTGGTCGAGGTGGTGGGGGAGGGTTCGTCGAGGCCGTAGAGGAAGCCTGCGGTGTCACCGCCGGGTGAGGTCCAGGTGAAGGCGCCGCTGGTGGCGGAGGCCCAGCCGCCGGACGGCCAGGCGGTGGAGG
>NZ_JBFLUG010000283.1:0-4185 GCF_041008525.1 Parafrankia sp. FMc2
CCCCGTCCCTCGGCTCTGCATCAGCACCTCCTCGACATCCTCGATGTCGACCCGACCCGGCCACCTTGAACCGAAACCGGGCCGGTCAACGCATCGCAACCCCATGTGCGGAAGACAGGTCTAGCGACGCGGCCCGCCAGCGCACCACGGACATGGGAAGTGACGAGGACGCATCCGTGGCCATCTTCGACGTACTGATCGCGTTCCGGCACTGGTCGGAGTCGTTGTCCGCGAACGCGACGCGCGCCTTCGAGCTGAAGGTCTTCTCCGCGCTGCCACCGGCCCGCCTCTACCTGGCAGGCAACAAGGCCATCTGCTCGTTCTTCGGGGACTCCGACAACCGGGACGGCAGCAACGTCCGGCACTACGAAACCAGCGTGCTCGGCGGCCTCGGTTTCTACGTCAACGACGCGTTCGACCAGCTCTGGGACAGCTCGGAGACCATCACGCTCACCGAGCATTGGTACACGCCTCTGCGCGTCGACTGGCCGGAGGGCACCTCGCCGGACCTCGAGCCCGACCGGCGGGTCGGCTACGCGGTCGCTGACGGCGGGCTGTTCCTCAGCGACCAGCAGCTGCTCTTCGACCTTGGCCAGACCGCCAACACCGGCCGGATCGATGTGCCGGTCCGACTGCGCCGCCGTGTCGTCGGGTTCAACTGGGATGGACAGCGGCCGCTGCGCCTCACCGCCTTCGACCGCGCCCGGGATCCGCGCGTAGCCGCGGTCACCGCCGCGATGAACGCCAAATACGGCAGCGAGGGCCGGGTCCGTCGCTCCCTCTTGGAGATCCGCCCGGTACCGCGCTGACCACGCCGACAGCCGCCGACCGTCCGTCCATGTCACCACCCGAGCCGTCGTAGAACGTGTACCCCAACCAGACACCATCCTCGACCGAGAACTCCTAAATTTTCCGGAGGCGCGGATTGTTCTCCAGCGCCCACCGCACGGTCTTCGGCGGGCGCCCGAGCAGGGTTTCCAGCTGGTCGGTGACGCCGCGGTACCCCCCGCCGGCGACCAGCCGGGTCAGGGTCTTCAGGTGCTCCGCCACGTGTGGATGCTCGGCCAAGGCCGTGTCCACAAAGGTCTGATTCCAGTCGTCCACTTCCTCAGGGATGTAGGAGACCGGGCGTCCCAGCGCGGCTCCGTAGTCCTCCGCGAACCCGTGCATGTCCTTCAGTTCCGGACCGTTGAGCTCGTAGGACTTCGAGATGTGCGGCGCCGGGTCGGCCAGGATCTTCGCGCACAGCTCCGCCACGTCGTAACCTGCGATGGGCGCGAGCCGCTGGTGGCCGAAGGGCAGGCGCAGTTCACCGTTGCTCAGCGGGCCCAGCGGCAGCCAGGTCAGCAGGGGGTTCTCGACGAATATGGCCGCCCGCACGTTGACGGTCGGGACGCCGGACCAGTCCAGCACCTGCTCGGCGATCCAGTGGGCCCGCTGCTGCGGCGACCAGTCCGTGACGAGTCCGCCGAGCCACGCACGCCGTTCTTCCTTTGGTGCGGTCATCTTCTCAAACGTCATGAATGACTGCTCGTACTCGGAGATGTTGACGAAGACCTCGATGCCGCCCTGGGCCCGTGCCGCCGCGGCCATCAGGGTGACGGCGTCGGTGTAGTACGGCGACAGGCTCATGCTGAAGTAGATGCGTCGGCAGCCTTTCAGTGCGGCGGTCACGTCGGCGATGTTGAGCAGGTCACCGGCGAAGACCTCGGCCCCGTCCTGGCGGAGCGAGTGCGCGCGTTCGTCGTCCCGTCGCACGAACGCGCGCACTGGATGGCCCTGTTCAAGCAGCATCTCGACCATCATTCTGCTCACAGCACCGATGTCTCCGGCGGCGCCGGTGATCAGGATTGGATTGCGCTCTGGCATCGACGTGTCCTCTGTCTGGTTGGGGTGGGTCAGCTGCTTTGGGTCCTGCTCCAGCCGAACGGTGCCGGCCAGGCGGGTTCTGCGTGGTGTCATCGGGGCGCCGCGCCGTCGATGCCGGCGAGGAAGTCGAGGAGCGCGGCGTTGACCTCGGCGGGACGCTCCTGCTGCGTCCAATGCCCGCAACCGGGCAGCACCACCGGGCCGTGCAGTTGAGGCACGACAGCGCTCAGCGGGTTGCCCGACCCGCCCTCGCCACGCAACATAGCGCTCAGCGAGTTGCCCCCGTCCGGGCCACGCAATGACGTGACCATGTCACGGTCTCCTACCACGTACAGCGCAGGAACGTCGATCCCACGCCCCCGGAAAGGCGCGAGCAGTTCGTTGTTGTGTTCGATGTTCCGGTACCAGTTGAAGGCTCCGGTGAAGGCCCGATCGCCGTGCAGGGCGAAATCCTCGGCGTACACTCGGATGTCCTCCTCCGTCAGCCAGGCAGGGAGAGCGGGTGACTCCGGCATGGTGTCCAGGAGGCCCAGGCCATCGGGTATGACCAACGGGCGGGGCTCCTTGCCGAGCGGGTTGTCGCCTGAAGCACCGACCAGGATGCGGCGGAAGGAGTCCGGGATATCCTTGGCGAGCTCTGCGTCAACGACTCCCGGCTGCTGGAAGTAGATCTGGTAGAAGCCCTCGCCGTACTGGGTGCGGGTGATCGAGGGCGGAACCATCCCGCCGGGCAGAATCGGCGGAATACTGAGCCCGGCCACCGCGCGGACCTTGTCCGGGCGCAGCATCGCCGCGACCCAGGCAACGGGTGCACCCCAGTCGTGACCCACGACGACCGCCTGCTCCTCCCCCAGCTCCTCGATCAGGGCGATCACGTCGCCGACAAGGTGGAGCAGGGTGTACGACGCGATATCCGGCGGCTGCTCGCTGCGGGCGTAGCCGCGCTGGTCAGGGGCAACGACCCGGTACCCGGCCGCCGCCAGCACCCCGAACTGGTGACGCCAGGAGTACCAGCTCTCCGGCCAGCCGTGCAGCAACAGGACCAGCGGCCCCTGCCCCTGCTCGGCGATGTGCAGCCTGACCCCGTTCACGTCGACGAAGCGATGAGTGAGCGAACTTTCCATAAGAATTCCCTGAAGTCGGTGAGTGCGTGCTACTTCTGGCTCTCCTGACCTGATCGGGGGAATGATCGCGACACGAACGGGCCCCTAACGGACACACGCCGTCCCCGTCGCTAGGTTGCGGAATTGTCGAGAAACCGCTGCTAGCGAGGAAGAACGGCGTGCGCGCATCCAGGTTATGGCGTCGACTGCTCGGTGTCGAGAAGGTCGTTGTCGAACGGGTCGAGTTCGACGAGGATCGGAATACGGTCATCGTCCATCTAAGTCTGGATGCACCGTCGTTTATGGCTGTCTGTTGGGGTTCCTGAACGCGGAAGTTCCCTCTGATGAGCTGGGAGGATGGGAGTTCTCTAGGCTTCCGTCCGCCAGATCGAGAGGGCACTTCGCAGGTGCGATTGTTGCATGCGGTGTCGAGGACGCACGCGCGGTTCGACGACCCTGGCCTGATCGGCTGCGCGGGGCTGGTCCCGGTGGTGCGTCTGGCGGAGCAGGCCGGACTGGCCGAGCTCCTCGACGAGCATCTGCGGCCGGTGGACCCGCTCGGTGTGAACGCGCCGGTGAAGGTCGGGTGCCTGGTCGCGGGCATGGCTGCCGGGCCGACAGCATCGAGGACATGGAGCTGCTGCGCAACGGGGCGGTCGGTGAGCTGTTCGGCGGGATCCGGGCCCCGTCCACGCTCGGGAGCTTCCTGCGTGCCCTGGACCGGGGGAACGTCCGCCAACTCGACAAGGTCAACCGGCTGTTCCTCACCACCCTGGCTGAACGGACACCGCTGCTGCCAGGGGCGGAGACGTTGGCGTTCCTCGACGTCGACTCCAGCCAGCGTCGGGTGTTCGGCCCGGCCAAGCAGGGCGCCGCGTTCGGCCACACGAAGATCGCGGGGAAGTCGCTACTGGTCCGGGGCCTCAACGCGCTGGTCGCCACCCTCTCGACCCCGCACTGCGCACCGGTGATCGCCGGCACCCGGCTCCGCGGCGGGAACGCCGGCTCCGCTCGCGGCGCGGCGTCGTTCGTCGCCCGCCACGCCGGCGCCACCGGCACCCTGATCGTCCGCGCCGACTCCGCCTACTAGGGCCTGTTCCGGGTCCGGATCACAGGCGGGATGGTCGTCTTTCGTGTTCGGGTGCTCCAGCTGGTAGCACGGTTGTATGACCCGTGGCGACCTGACCGACGGCGAGTGGGAACTGATCGAACC
>NZ_JBFLUG010000284.1:0-4179 GCF_041008525.1 Parafrankia sp. FMc2
GAAGCAACCGCCTGGTCACATCACGCCACACAGCCGACCGCCGCTTGACGCGCTAGACCATGGGATATCTAGCGGCGACGACCGGCGCGTGGATCGTCTTCGAGGACGAAGCCGGGCAGAGCCTGCGCCCGCCCAAGGCCCGGACCTGGGCCCCGCGGGGACACACCCCGACCGTGCGGGTGTCGGGGAAGGGCTCGGGACGGGTGTCGATGGCTGCCCTGGTCTGCTACCGGCCCGGCCAGCGGCCCCGACTGTTCTACCGGGTCCTTGCCCACCACGGCCGTCGTGGTGAACGCCACAGCTTCTCCGAAGACGACTACGCCACCCTGCTCGTCGCCGCGCACCACCAGCTCCACGCCCCGATCATCCTGTGCTGGGACAACCTCAACACCGGCTTCCTCGGCCAGACCGACCTGCCCCTGGACCCAGAACCGCCGTAGCCAGACCCTGACCATTCAAGCTCTGCACTTGACAACACAGGGGCGTCAGAGCTCGATGAGTGATAGGCTGCTCCCGTTGCAGTTGTAGGTTCCTTACATGTATGGACGCCCGCGGATTCTGACAGCGGGCGTTTTTCACATTCCGGACAGTCCGACAGTGAGGGTGATCACACCGCGACCTCCCAGCGCGCACCAGGCGGTCCCGGTTCGGCTCCCACGAAGGAGAAGCACATGGCTCAGGGCACTGTTAAGTGGTTCAACGGCGAAAAGGGTTTCGGTTTCATCGCGCAGGACGGCGGCGGCCCGGACGTTTTCGTTCACTACTCGGCGATCGACAGCGCGGGCTTCCGCAGCCTGGACGAGAACCAGCGCGTGGAGTTCGACATCACGCAGGGCCAGAAGGGCCCGCAGGCGGAGCACGTCCGCCCGGTCTGACGCACGCCTGCTGGCGTCTGCGTCTCGGGCGCCTCAGTGTCGATCGTTATCAACATCCGAACAGCTCCGTGTGGGGTGCCAGAAGTCGGCTTGGGCCCGTAAGCAGGGATGCCGACGCGGTCCTCGCCGACGCCGGCATCACCACGGTCAAGATCCCACCCCGAACCCCCCGGGCGCGTTCCGTGACTTTGACCGTCTGGCCAGCGAGGCGTTCGACACGGCACGGACCCCTCAGATGATGCCGATGGACTGCTACCGCTCCGGCGACACGTACTTTCTGCATTTCGACCTGCCCGGGGTCGACCCCGGCTCGGTGGAGGTCACCGCGGAGAACAACACGCTGACGTGCAGGCAACTCGCCAGCAGATCGCTCCAGACGACGCCCGACACATGGTGGCCGAACGACCTACCGGCGCCTACCGCCGCCAGATCGCCCTCGGCGACGGGTTGAACGTGGACGCCGTCACGGCCAACTACGTCGACGGAGTGCTCACCGTCACGATCCCGGTCGCCGAGCAAGCCAAGCCACGGCACATCGAGATCGGCCGGGACAACACCGAACGCAAGATCATCACTGCGTAGGACCGCCACGGCAGGCGGGTCCGCGAATGCACGGCGCTCCGGTGGGACTCGGCCGGTCCCGCCGGGGCTCCTGCGGCGCGCCGCACCGCGGGCAGGTGGTCCGAAAGGAGGCGATGACGCGGTGCCGGCCGCGGTCGAGGGGACCGGCGTTGATGACATCTCCGCACCAGAACACCCCGACGGTCGGCGTCCCGACGGCCCCGGCGAGGTGCCGCAGGCCGGAGTCGTTCCCGATCATCACATCAGCGGCCGCAAGCAGCCCGACCAGCCCGCTCGGCCCGAGCCGCCCGGTCAGGTCGACCAGCCGGTCCGGCGGCGCCGTAGCCATCGGCCCGATCTTGATCACAGCTCCGATCTCGGGGCGTACCGCGGTGGTCACCATGTCATCTCTCCTCCGGACGACCCAGCAGGACCGGTTCCGGCAGGACCTCGGCAGCCTCCCAGCCGTCGAGGCGCCTCATCGGATCGGCCGCGATCCGCAGCTGCTCGATCTCCATCGCCAGGCGCAGCTCCCCGACAGCGCGGATCCACGGGTCGCTCTCCTGGCCGGCGAACGAGTGGTACATGTAGCACTCGTTGTACTCGTGCAGCACGAGCTGCTCGAACCAGCGCTTCCCCGGGTCCGGCATCGACTCGTACTGGGTGACGTGCTCCTTCTCGACCATGGCGATCATCCGACACCGGGTGTCGGAGTCCACCGCCCTCTTGTCGTACGGCTCGACGCGCAACTCGGACCAGTTCCGCGCCTGATCATCGAGAGCGATACCTTTTCCTCGAGCGGATTTAAGCTCACGTTACCTCCGGAGAAGAGTATGGACGGGGCTGTTGGACGACCACTGCCCGGTGCTCAGGCAGCAACCCTGCCAACCTTGCGGCGCCGACGTTTCCCGCCTGCGCGTGTGATCGCCTTTCCTCGGATCAAGAAAGCTAGCCGACTCCTGCCCTCAGTGCGCTCCTAAAACCTGGAACAGGACCCTAAAAGGGGAGATCACCGTCATCTGACCTTTCGGTGCACCGCCGGAACGTCGATGGATCTCGCTCAGCCATACCAACCGGCCCGACCTGGCCACGGGGCCGCCAGCCCTGCCCGTAGTGGCTCACTGCAACCCTGGCGGAAAAGTCGGCCCTGCTCGCGTCTGCGAACCTTGTTCGAGCCTGGAAATATCGGCATTTTCTGACCGCACCCGAAGACATGGGTGCTCTGGGTCAGCTTTCCGTTCCTGAGTTCGGGCGGCGGATTGAAACAGGTTTGGGGTCACCCGCACGGTAGGGCTGCGGTGACGCAGCAATCCCTGGAGGCAAATAAATCATGACTACACGAGAGCCCGCGGCAGGCGGCGTCGATCAGACGGGAGATCCGTGGACGGCCGGACGGCCGGAATCCGAGGGTGCGTCCCAGCCGGGGAGCCGGGCGACCCAGGTGGCCGGCGAAGCGCAGGGACAGGGCAGGCGCGTGGCGGACGAGACGGGGACCCAGGTCTCCCGAGTCGTCGACGAGACTCAGCGCCAGGTCCGCGATGTCGCTGGTGAGGCGAAGCGGCAGGCGCGGGATCTTGCCGGCGAAACCCGCGATCAGGTCACCCAGCAAGCGTCCGAGCAGCAGCATCGCGTCGCGTCCAACGTGCGCGAGCTCGCCGACGGTCTGTCCCGCATGGCAGAGCAGGCCCCGGCCGAGGCCGGCCTGGCCAGCGACCTCGCCCGCCTGGCCTCGGAGCGGCTGCGCACGGTCGGTCAGCACCTGGAGAACCGGCAACCCGCAGACCTCCTGGAGGACGTGCGCTCGTTCGCGCGCGAACGCCCCGGTGTCTTCCTGGCCGGCGCCCTCCTCGGCGGGTTCGTGACCGGCCGACTGGTCAGGGGCGCGACGTCCCGGGCCCCGGCCCGCCCTTCCGTGCAGCCGGCCTCTCCGCCGAAGACGTTCTCGGCCGCGGCCGACCCCGCTGGTGACGCCATCGCCGGAGACAGGCGAAACGGCCGTGTTCCCGACTCCACCGAGCTACCGCCCGTGACGACCGGGGCCGGCGCGGACGCCCCGCCCTCCGCGGTCTACACCCCGGACCGGGGAGCCCGGATCGGATCGGACACGGGGAGGTAGGCCATGTCCAACCCCTATCCGTCCGAGGTGACGCATGCGGGACAGGGCGTTCGGGGCTCTCACGTCAGCGACACCGCGGTCCGTGAGGCCACGGCCGGTCAGCTGATGTCCGAGGTCACCAGCGATCTGTCCGAACTGGTACGCAAGGAGATCGAACTCGCCAGGGCCGAGATCCGCCAGGAGGGCCGGCGGGCGCGCCGCGGAGCCGGGATGCTCGGCGGCGGCGGGTTCGCCGTTTACATGACGCTGCTCTTCGCGTCCGTGGCCCTGATGTTCCTGCTCGACCGGGTGATCGCCATCGACTGGGCGGCCTTCATCGTCGCGATGATCTATCTGGTTGTTGCTGTTCCTCTCGTCCTACGAGGCCGACGGGAACTGCGGAACATGTCGGGGGCGCCTCAGACCGTCGACACTCTCAAGGAGGACGCGCAATGGGCCGCGAACCGCACGAAGTAAGAGCTGACATCGACGCGACCCGAGCTCGTCTGGGTACCGATGTCGTAACTGGTCAGGTACTGCTTTGATCTTGGGTTAGCTGGTTGCGGGCATCCAGGGGCGGCCCTCGGCGAGTTGGACGAGGGCGGGGAACTGGCCGATGCCGTGTTTGGTGGCGGTGGACAGGTAGCT
>NZ_JBFLUG010000285.1:0-4040 GCF_041008525.1 Parafrankia sp. FMc2
GGAACCTCGATCATCCCGTGGGCGCCGCGTCCGCCTGTTCCCGGGCCGTTCTCACCGCGACGCCGTAGCCGCTACCAGCCCGCGACGCCAGCCGACACGCCGATCACGACTTTGTCGCAGCCCTGCCTCCTCAGGGGGTCACGACGGTCAGGGCCGCCGTGAGAATCGGCGCCAGTTCCTGGACTGACGCATTCTGGGGATGCCGCCTGAGGGTGCGCAACAGCTCCCGCAGGTCGGCGGCGATGGTCGCGGAACTCACCGCCAGTACGTCGGGGAGCACCCACCTGGCGAGCTCGCAGGCGTGTTCGATGTCGCCGGCCGTAGCATGGGCCCGCGCCTGGCGGGTGCCGTATCGGGCCCGGGTACGTGCCGCCTCCGCGGGGACCTGGCGCATCTGCGCGTCCAGCACATCAGCGGCCCGCGCCGGGCGTCCGAGGTCGAGAAGGCACCATCCGGTGATCATCCCGACGGAGTCGCTGAGGTTGGTGCTGCCGATGACGGGCACGCCTTCGTCGGGCACCGCGGCGGCGAGCAGCTCACGGGCCTGGTCCAGGCACCACATACAGGCGTCGTAGTCGCCGTTGATCGCGTGTCCCTGCGCTTCCCGCTGCACCGCCAGTCCGCGGATCCGCGGTGGCAGCGCGCCATCGCGCGCCTGCCGGGCAAGCGCCACGGTCTCGTCGCCCTCATCCCGGTAGAGAGTGACCAGTGCATGGCGAACCTTCGCGTAGGCAGCGAGCTGCCGGTCGCCTCCGGCGGCGGCCAACTCGACCGCCCGCTGCGTCCACCACAGGGCCGCGCTGTCGTCTCCGCGTTCCTGCATCAGCCAACCGACGTACTCCGCGTACCGCGAACCGAGACGGAGCAGCTCACACCGCACGCGTGGAGCCGCATGGACGGACAGCTCCCGCAGGGTGTTGGTGTGCGCTATGAGGGCGGGGAGGACAACACCCGGACCGACCGACTGGCCGAGCCGGCGGTAGTTCTCGAACAACGTTTGGAAAACCGCCACCGTCGAGCTGTCCGCCAGGTCTGAGCCGGTCGCGGCGGTGCTCGGCGAACCGAGGCCGACAGCCATCGCGGAGGCCATTCCGGCTGCTACTATCTGCCGCCTTCCGATCGGCTGGAACCAACTCTCTCCCGCCGGGGAGAACTGCATGATCCAAACCTCCTCCTCGATACTGTCCCCGCCATCCACTTCCCGCATCAAGGACGGTGAAGAATCAGCGGTTGACAGCATTGCGAGCAGAACACCGCCGGTCCGCAACGCACCGTCGCACAGTTGCGCGAGCTCACGGTTCGGCGCTTTCGCACCCCGCTCGACCTTGCTGAGATGACCCTTGCTGTAGTGCACGGTTCTTGCCAACACACTGAGCGTGACACCCGCAGCTAGGCGTAGCTTCCGTAGTTCTCTCCCGAATGTCTGGCCGTCGCCGTGCACGTGGACCCCCGCCGCTGTCCGAACATCGCCAGTCCGATCAGCCGAGTGTCCCGCAGTCCGAGTGTGCCAGTTATCGGAACGAACGACATCGGCCGCGGCGCGTTTCCCGTTTCCTCTTGACGGCAACGCCAGCATGCAATGCTGCAGAGCAAACAAAGGCCGCTTGCTGGGAGGTGGCCGTTCCAGCGCGATCCTGACCGGCTGCCCGGCCGGCAGCTCCTGTCGACTGCGGCGCGCCCGGCGGCGTCGACGGACCACACCCTTCGCCGCGAAGCGACTACCGGCGGGTGTGAGAGCGCCGCCGGTTGCTCCCCTCAGACCATGGTCTCCCGCCGGGCACGGCCGACGGCGGCCCGAACCTGTCGATGGCCTCTGGAGCGGCTACCCAGGCCTCGCACCGGCGGGTCCTCGGCCTCCGGAAGCTGCGACAGCAGCACAGCCGCGGCGCGTCAGGCCAGTGCGGTACCGATCCGGCCGCGTCTCGCCGCGGCGAGTGCGGCGCGGCAGGCGGCCGCCCCCGCCGCCGCGTCACCGACCGGTGCCGCCGGCATGCGCGGCGGTGTGTCGACCGGCGTGGATGGCGGGCGTACCGTGTGCAGACCCGACCAGATGTTCAGCCAGGCTGACCACCACCGGGCCGGATCGACCGCACGGTGCGCCCGATAGGCCGCTGCGACCATCGCCCCCACACCGGCACGTCTCAGTACGGCCCGCACTGCATCCACCTGCTCCGGCGTCAGGGCGAACGACGCCCGGAGCCCCCGGGCGACCAGCGCGTCGGCGAGGGCTCGCAGATCCTCGGGCACTGTCCGGCCTCGCCTTGACGGGCCGGCTGGCCGGCGCGGCTGCCGCGTACTCCCCCCGGGAGTACGCGAGGTAAATCTCTGGGAGATCGTCGGTCCTGGTGATCTGGCTGCCCGGTCCTCGCTCCGCCGGTAGGGTGCCGATCTCCGGCCCACCACCGATTCCGCGGGTATTGGGGCCGCGACGGCTTCCGGTGCCGGTGCCGGTGCCGGTGGACGAACGATGCGGTACCGGTTCGACCGGCGCCCACCGCCAAGCTCGGTGACCAGAACGCCCTGCGCCTCCAGGCCACGGACCGCGCGACGGGCGGAGGACACCGACACTTCGGCCCGCGCCGCCAGCGTGATCATCGATGGGAACGCGCCCGACCAGTCCGACGCGTCGACATAGTGGGCTATCCCGACCAGCGTCGAACGCAGCACCCGCACCGACACCACCCGCCCGCTGACAACGGCCGGGACCAGCCGAACCGAGCGAACATAGGAGTACAGCGCGGCGACCGCTGAATGCTGTGGGATAGTGTGAGTCACGGTTCGGGCTCCTGGTGCTACAGGGTTCGGATTGAGGCCCCGTTCTGGTGCGCTAACACCGGGCGGGGCCACCCCATCAGGGGGATGATCTACGGTAACTCTCGAAACAGGCCTCCCTCACCGCGTTTGCTTCGCGACCACTACCGAGCCACATTCCCCGCAGGCGAATGACGCCGCCACCAGCAATCCACGCTCAATCATTCAACGCAAAGCGAACAGCGACCTATACGCCAGCTGGAGGCGGGGGGCAGACTTTCGAAGCTCCTGTTCTTCTGGAGTCACCGACTACCGCCGGACGGCGGCGTCAGGAAAGGCTGCCTCAGTCAGTGGCGTGGCCGGGGTACGGTACCCGCCCGCGCCGTGCCCGGCGCTCGCCTGGTGGCGGCGGAGCGGTCGCCACCGACCCGCGATCGGTTCAGGAACGCACCTCGCCGTGTTCGTCGACGAACAGGACCCCGATCGCGGCCCGGTCGAGACTCACGCGGGTGCGTTCGTGCAGCCGGCGGTAGGTCGGGACGTCGGGGAGGCCGATGGCCACCTCGTAGTGCGGGAACTCGCCGTGGGTGAGCATCGCCCGCAGGATCGCCTGCCCGTACCAGTGCCGGGCCTGCGTGCCGGGCTGGGTCGGCTTGACCTCGCCGGCTCGCGCCGGATCCGCATAGGTGCCCCTGGTGGGGAAGCCCTTCACCTCGACGGCCAGGGTCCGCCCGTCCCGGGCCGCCAGAATGTCGACACCGCGCTCCTTCGTCGCGGTCTCGGCGACCCCGCCGGATCTCCCAGCCCTCCCGCACCAGGTGCGCGACGAGCATCCCCTGCACCGACGCCTCCGCGAAGCCGCCGTGCAACGTGCCCACACCTGGCGGCGCATCAATGGTCTGCCGCTCGGTTCCCGCAACAGCCCGTGTCCCGGCACTGGCCGGCCGTTCCACTTCACCGACCGGCTCCGTCTTTGCTTTACCGGCCGTCTCCGCCTTCGCCGCCGCTGTCCCGGCCGCGGCCACTTCCGCCGCCTTGCGGGCAGCATAGGTGCCGCTTGCGGAGCTGCCGCGCGGACGGCGGCAGCTCCCCACCAGCTTCTCCACCGCCTCGAAGCTCAGCGCCTCGACGGTCACCTCGGCCGGAAGACCTGCCAGATGGTCTGGAGCGTTCCCGCTTTTGTAGACAAGCCTAACTATGCCGCACGGAGGTCTCGTCCGTCAAATTCTTCCTCGAACTCGATGGGGGTGAGGTAACCGATTGCGGAGTGTATCCGCTGCCGGTTGTAG
>NZ_JBFLUG010000286.1:0-3979 GCF_041008525.1 Parafrankia sp. FMc2
AACCAGTACCCGGTCAAGAAACCCGGCCAGTACGGCATCCGCCACCACGCCCCGCCCACGATCAGGCTCGCCAACCCCGCGAAACCCCAAGCCGCAGCTTGATCGACTTAGCGGAAGTGGCATTGGGACTCGGCCACATCACGACCCACCAGCTCCGCCACACCTATGCCACCGCTCTCGTGAACGCGGGTGTGTCGCTCCAAGCACTCATGGCCCTCCTCGGACACGTCTCCGCGGAAATGAGCCTGCGCTACGGACGGCTTTTCGACACCACCGTCCGCGCCGAATACCAACGGGCTCTCGACCTCGCGAAAAGCCAACTCGGAACCCTTCCTGCCGGACGCCCCGGCCTCCCGCTGCTCGATGTCACCGGCGGCGCGGACTGGAAGGAGACCCCCGCGCTGAAAACCCGGCTCGCCGGCGGATTCTGCCTGCGCGCCCCCGCCCAGGGGGCCTGCACCTACGCGAACATCTGCGAACACTGCCCCAGCTTCCACACCGACAGCGCCCACCTCCAGGTCCTCTCCGCCCAGCGCGCCGACGCCGACGCGCTCGCCCGCGACGCCGCCGCCCGCGGCTGGATCAGCGAAGCCGACCGGCACCGCCACCTCGTCGCCCGCCTCGACGCCCTCATCACCCAGGCACAGGCCGGATGACCGACGAGCCGATCAACAGCCGGGTCGAGCGTGTTCTCACCACGCTGACCAGCACGAACCAGCAGGTCAGCTTCACCGCCGTCGCTGCGGCCACCGGGATCTCCCGCACCACCCTCTACCGCGACCCCCGGCTACGCGCCCTCGTCGAGGAGCACCGCAACCACGCCCGCGAGGCCCGTACCCTCACCGGCGTCGCCACTGAGCTTGTCGTTTAACCGCCGGGTGTCACGCTGTGCGATACCTGCTGGTGTTGTGAGGCGGGTCGGCGTGTCCTCGTGACGTGGGACGACCTTCGGAAGAGCGTGCTCTCGCCAAAGAAGCCGGATCAAGCCGAAGGTCGTGATGGGCAGTGTGCAGGACGAACCAGGACGCGTCGAGGCTCTGGGACGGCTGTGTCGCTTCCGGCAGGAGTTCTACGACTGCCTGACCCGCCGCGCGGACGCGCTATTCGAAACGGCGGAGGCGGTGCTGTGCACCGACGGCCCGGTCCGGACGCTGGTCGACCTGACACTGGCCCCGGAGCACCGTCGCGGCCATGGAGCCTTGTACGACGGGCTGAACAGCGGCCGGTTAGAGATCGCCCGGCTGCGACGTGCGCTCGCGGACCTTCCGCTGCCCGCGGCCGCCGACGGACGACTCGTGCTGGCCGTCGATGTCAGCCCATGGCTGCGCTCGGACGCGCCGACCAGCGCGCAGCGGCTGTTCTGCCATGTGCACGGCCGTGCGAAGAACCAGTCCCAGCTGATTCCTGGCTGGCCGTACTCGTTCGTCGCCGCCCTCGAGTCCGGCCGGACGTCGTGGACCGCGGTCCTGGACGCGGTTCGCCTCGGCCCCGATGACGACGCCACAGCGGTGACCGCCGACCAGCTCCGGGCGTTCGTGGGTCGTCTGATCGCCGCCGGGCACTGGCATGACGGCGACCCGAACATCCTGATCGTGATGGACGCCGGGTATGACGTGACCCGGCTGGCGTTCGTCCTGGCCGACCTGCCCGTCGAGGTCCTCGGCCGGATCCGTTCCGACCGTGTCCTGCGGCTCCCCAAACCACCGAGACAGCCAGGTACCAACGGCCGTCCGCCCAAGCACGGCCCCGAGTTCGCCCTGGACAGGCCCGCGACCTGGCCCGAACCGCAGCACACCACGACCACCAACACCAGCCGCTACGGCACCGCCACCGCGACCAGCTGGAACCGGCTGCACCCCCGACTCACCCACCGCACCTGCTGGATCAACCACCCCGGCGACCTGCCGATCATCGAAGGGACCCTCATCCGCCTGCAGGTCGACCACCTCCCCGGCAACCGCGACCCCAAGCCCGTCTGGCTGTGGACCTCCGCCACCAACGCCACCGCCGCCGACATCGACCGCGCCTGGCAGGCGTTCCTGCGCCGGTTCGACCTGGAACACACCTTCCGACTGTTCAAACAGACCCTCGGCTGGACCCGCCCGAAGATCCGCACCCCGCAGGCCGCCGACCACTGGACCTGGCTGATCATCGCCATCCACACCCAGCTCCGCCTCGCCCGGCCACTCGCCCGCGACCTGCGTCGCCCCTGGGAGAAACCCGCCCCACCAGAACGACTCACCCCCGCCCGAGTCCGACGAGGATTCCGGAACATCCGCGCGGTCATCCCCCTCCCCGCCGGCGCACCGAAACCCACCAAAGCCGGCCCCGGCCGCCCTCCCGGCTCACGCAACCGCAGACCCGCACCCCACCACGACGTCGGAAAAACCACCCGACGGGACCTGACCATGACCGCCCACCAACACCGCACAGGTTAAAGATCAAGCTGAGATCGCCCACCTCACCGACACGCTCAATGCCCTGGCCACCCGCGTCCGCCAGCACGAAGAACGACTCCGCAGGATCGAGAACCGGCCTACCAGCAACAACCGCTGGCACCGAATACCGGTCGCACAACCGGACAAAAGTGCACGCTATTAACCGGATATGTTTCGACTGCGAGCATCATGTTGTCGCTGCCACGCCGGTCTGACTCTTGTTACGACCGGTCCTTCGGGTGCCTTTGCGTTGATCTGTCGGCTGGCGTGGCAGCGATCTCTGGACCGCTGGCCGGGCGGGCAGTGACCTGATAGGAGCCTGATCGCAGCAGGGTCTCATCGCAGTCCTGTCCGCCCGCCCGACCGGCGGGACGTGACCGGTGGCCTGTGAAGGAGATCAGCCAGCTGATGCCCAGCATGATGCTTTCCCGCGACGACGTCATCGTCGGCGTCGACACTCACAAAGATCAGCATGTTGCCGTACTACTCGACGGTCTCGGAGGCCGCCTCGCGGAGCTGGTGATCCCGGCGACCCCGCCCGGTTTCCAGATGCTGCTTGCGTTCTGCCTGGCCCGGGTGCATTCTCCAGGGCGGCTTGTTGCCTTTGGGGTCGAGGGAACCGGCTCCTACGGTCTGGGGCTGGCGCTTTTTCTGCGCCGGCATGGCCACGACGTCCGGGAAGTCAGCCGTCCACCGCGGAAAGGCGAGCGACGTCAGGCAGGCAAGACCGACACGATCGACGCCGAGCATGCCGCGCGCCAGGTCGTCGCCGGCGTGCTGACCGCGACGCCGAAGACAGCCGACGGGGCGGTCGAGGCGCTTCGTCTGATCAAGGTTGCCCGGGACACGGCGGTGAAGGCCCAGCCAGCAGCCATGATCACATTGAAGGCGACGTTGGTGACCGCTGACGACGAGCTCCGGGGCGCGCTCGAGCCTCTCACGGATCATCGCCTGATCGAAGCCTGCGCGGCGCTGGAGTGCGTGGGGGCGCCGACGACACCCGCGAAGGCGATGCGGCACGTGTTGGCGTCGCTGGCGCGACGGTGGCTGAGTCTGCACGAAGAAATCAAGTCACTGAGCTGGCATCTTAAACAGCAGACGAAAGCCGCCGCGCCGCGGCTCGTCGAAGCAGTCGGTATCGGCCCCGACACGGCGGCTGAGATGCTGATCGCTGCCGGAGACAACACCGACCGGATCCGCTCGGAATCAGCGTTCGCGAAGCTTTGTGGAGTGTGTCCGATCCCGGCGTCCTCCGGGAAGACGCACCGTCACAGACTCAATCGAGGTGGGAACCGGCAGGCCAACGCCGCGCTCCACCGTACCATCATCGTGCGCATGCGATGGCATCATCCTACTATCGATTACGTCGAGCGACGCACTGCGGAGGGACTCACGAAGCGTGAGATTATCCGCTGCCTCATTGGGGGAGTATCAGTTCCGCGGCTGGGTGAGTTGCCTGGTCGTGGCTCCTCGGTCGTGTCGGGGGATGGCCTCGTTGCCGCGCCGTCCTGACGGCCAGTTTTAGTGCTGCCACCCCCGAC
>NZ_JBFLUG010000287.1:0-3843 GCF_041008525.1 Parafrankia sp. FMc2
TGACTACAGTCATCGCTGACTGTAGCATCGGATCTCCGGAGGAAGCTCGTGATCAACACCGAATTCACGCGTCGGTTCGGCGTGGAGCACCCGATCCTCTGCGGGGGCATGACGGGCTACGGCACGGCGCAGCTGATCGGCGCGGTCGCCGAGGCGGGTGCGCTCGGTTTCCTCACCGCGCTCACGCAGCCGACGCCGGAGGACCTGGTCAAGGAGATCGCGCGCACCCGCAACCTCACCGACAAGCCGTTCGGCGTGAACCTGACCATCCTGCCGACGATCCAGCCGGTGCCGTACGGCGAGTACCGCGCGGCGATCATCGAGGCCGGGATCACCGTGGTGGAGACCGCCGGATCCAGCCCGGCGCCCCACCTGCCGGACTTCAAAGCCGCGGGCGTGCGCGTGATCCACAAGGCGACCAGCGTCCGCCACGCGCTCTCGGCACAGGCCAAGGGCGTCGACGCCGTCAGCATCGACGGCTTCGAGTGCGCCGGCCATCCGGGCGAGGACGACGTGCCCGGTCTGATCCTGATCCCCGCGGCGGTCAAGGCTCTGGACATCCCGGTGATCGCGTCGGGCGGCATCGCGACGGGCTCGGGTCTCGCCGCCGCACTCGCACTGGGGGCGTGCGCGGTCAACATGGGAACGCGTTTCATCGCGACCGACGAGGCTCCGGTCCACGTCAACGTCAAGCGCCAGGTCGTCGCGAATACCGAGCGCGACACCCAGCTGATCTTCCGGACGTTCCACAACACCGCGCGGGTCGCGAGGAACTCGGTCTCCGAGCAGATCGCGGAGATCTCCGCGCGCGAGGGCGCGACGTTCGCCGACGTCGCGGACCTGGCCTCGGGAGCCCGCGGGCGTGAGCGCGTGCTCGCGGACGGCGATATCGAAGGCGGCCTGTGGTGGGCCGGCCAGACCCAGGGCCTCATCGACGAGATCGCCAGCTGTCGCGAGGTGATCGACACGATCGTCGCCGAGGCCGAGTCGATCATCGGCGATCGGCTGCCGTCGTACCTCTCCTGAACCGCCTGCGACGCCCATGTCCCTCCCCGACCGACCGATAGGAGCACGATGCCGGCCGAGAGACTGATGCCGACCGAGGAGTCCGCCGACCTGATCGAGCTGACCCAGACGATCGCAGACAAGGAGCTGCGAGACGCGGTCAACGAGGGCGAGCGCACCGCGACGTTCCCGCGAGACGCCTTCCTGACCCTCGGCCGGGCCGGCCTACTCGGACTCCCCTACCCCGAGGAGTACGGCGGCGGCGGACAGCCCTACGAGGTCTACCTCCAGGTCGTGGAGGAGATCGCCTCTGCATGGGCGGCGGTCGGCGTCGGCACCAGCGTGCACGCGCTGAGCTGCTTCGGCCTCTTCCACGCCGGCACGGACGAGCAGAAGCGCCGCTGGCTGCCAGCGATGCTGTCGGGCGAGCTGCTGGGTGCCTACTGCCTCTCCGAGGCGCACGCGGGCTCCGACCCGGCCGCGATGCGCACCCGCGCGGTCCGGGACGGCGATGACTACGTGATCACCGGGGCGAAGGCCTGGACAACCCACGGCGGTAAGGCCGACTTCTACAAGGTCATGGCCCGCACCTCCGACGACGGCGGTCGAGGCATATCCTGCTTCCTCGTCCCGGCCGACGCCGAGGGACTCTCGGCCGACGTGCCGGAGCAGAAGATGGGCCTGATGAGCTCGACGACGACCACGATGCTCTTCGACGGCGTGCGCGTGCCGGCAGAGCGGCGGCTCGGGGCAGAGGGCCAGGGGCTGCCGATCGCACTGGCCGGTCTCGACTCAGGGCGGCTGGGCATCGCGGCCGTCGCCACCGGTGTCGCGCAGGCCGCACTCGACGCAGCCGTGGCCTACGCGCAGGACCGGGAGACGTTCGGCCGCCCGATCATCGAGCACCAGGGCCTCGGCTTCCTGCTGGCCGACATGGCAGCCGCCGTCGAGTCCGCGCGAGCGACGTACCTCCACGCCGCGCGGTTGCGCGACGTCGGCCGGCCGTTCAGCCGCCAGGCCTCGGTCGCCAAGCTCGTGTGCACCGACAACGCCATGAAGGTCACCACCGACGCCGTCCAGGTCCTCGGCGGTGCAGGCTACACGCGGGACTTCCCTGTGGAGCGCTACATGCGAGAGACGAAGGTCATGCAGATCTTCGAGGGCACCAACCAGATCCAGCGCCTGGTCATCGGCCGGGCCCTCGGCCGCTGAACACCACCAGATCGGAGAGATCCCCATGCAGATCGACAACATCTCGGCCATCGTCACCGGCGCCGCCTCCGGGCTGGGCAACGCCACCGCAGCCGCGCTGGGCGCCCGCGGCGCCCGGGTCTTCGGCATCGACCTCGACGTCACCGACGCCCCCGACATCGCCAACGTCAAGTACGTGAAGGCCGACGTCACCAGCGAGGACGAGGTCCGCCACGCGGTCTCCCTCGCGGCCGAGGACGGGCCGCTTCGCGTCGTCGTCAACTGTGCCGGCATCGGGCCCTCCGCACGCGTCCTCGGCCGCACCGGCGTGCACGACCTCGGCCTCTACCGAAAGGTGGTCGAGGTCAACCTGATCGGCACGTTCACCGTGCTCGCCCTCGCGTCCGAGGCGATCGCGCGCACCGAGGAGCTCGAGCACGGCCAGCGCGGCGTCGTCGTCAACACCGCGTCGATCGCGGCCTTCGAGGGCCAGATCGGGCAGGCGGCCTACGCATCGTCCAAGGGCGGCGTTGTCGGCCTCACCCTGCCCGCCGCGCGCGACCTCGCCCAGCACGGCATCCGGGTCAACACGATCGCGCCCGGCATCGTCGAGACGCCGATGCTCGCGACCATCAGCGACGAGTTCCGCTCTGGACTCGCAGCAGGCGTTCCGTTCCCCAAGCGGCTCGCCCAACCCGCCGACTTCGCCCAGCTCGTCACCCAGCTGATCGAGCACGACTACATCAACGGCGAGACCGTCCGCATGGACGGCGCGCTCCGGATGGCGCCGCGCTGATCGGACCTCTTCTCGGCCCGGCCGAGTGATACACGAAGGCCCGGAATCGGTGTCCAACGGCGACAATCGCTGAACTCGTGCGAACCGGAATTGGCCGCCTGACCTGCGGTTTCGTCA
Source organism: Parafrankia sp. FMc2 (assembly GCF_041008525.1). Classification (NCBI taxonomy): domain Bacteria; kingdom Bacillati; phylum Actinomycetota; class Actinomycetes; order Frankiales; family Frankiaceae; genus Parafrankia; species Parafrankia sp. FMc2. Next base: position 3,110 of record NZ_JBFLUG010000287.1, read on the forward strand.
ATACCCGCTGACAGTCGACGATCGACATACCTCTTGGCACCAGTGACAGGCCGCGTAGCCCATGCTCAGCAGAATTGGTGTATCACGGCGCTTCGCTTCCTCGAACGCCTCGGGCCCCCACTCCCACCAATCCACTGGGTTCTCCGCGTGTTGGAGCAGGTAGGGACTGGTCGGCCGGGTGGCCCGGGGGAATTTCACCCCCGGGCTCCCACAGAACGGAGCGTGACAGTCTCCCGTCACTCCGCTCGTCCCATCCAATCCGTCAGAACTCGGTCATCCAGACCCGGTGAGCGAACAGCCGGGGCTGTCTACGCAGCCCGTTCCACCACCGTTTGGCTTTCTTGAACGACCTGAGCCGTTTGAACTTCCGTCTGGCCCAGCGCACCAGGTAGGTGTTGACGCGCCGTAGCAGACCATCGAGCTCGGTCCGGTAGAACTTCCCGTAGTAGTTCATCCAGCCCCGGAGGACTAGGTTCATCCACTCCGCGAGCGCCGCGAGGTCATCGGTGGTGCGCAGGTTGATCCGCCAGTGGCGAACCACGCCCCCCATCTTCTTGAGGGCGTCCCTGCTGGCCGCAGGAAGGAACGCGGCGAAGATACTTCTTCGGTAACTGGTCAGGTGCCGATTTGATCGTGAGTTAGCTGGTGGCGGGCATCCAGGGGCGGCCCTCGGCGAGTTGGACGAGGGCGGGGAACAGCGGAATCCCGTGTTTGGTGGCGGTGGACAGGTACAG
>NZ_JBFLUG010000288.1:0-3872 GCF_041008525.1 Parafrankia sp. FMc2
AGGACGCCTGCCGGGCACTGGGTGCGGGCACCGAACCCCGCCACGTCGAGGGCCTGCGCGCGAAACTGAAACGGCTGGTCGACCGCGGCGTCCTCACCGAACCCGAACCCGGCCTGTTTATCCTGCCCCGCCCGACTCCACCCACCCCAGAGATCAACCCAAACTGACACCCGACAAACCCGCACAGAACACCCTCTGAGGCACTCGTCGGCCACCTCATGGTGCCGGGCAGCATGCACCGGCTACCCGCGACCACCGCCGGGTGATGTTTGAGGGGTCAGCTCGCGGCCCTGTTCGTCGCTGGTCAGTGCCGTCCAAGCTCTGCCCAAGCCTGCCCGGCGAAGTTGCTCCGGTGCCTCGCTACCTCGGACCAGCCGAACCGAGTCATCGACGTGGCCAAGAAGATCGTCGGGGAGGTTGAGGTGATCACGGGATGCGACCGCAGGGCGATGGAATCGATGGTCCTCGACGATGCGGTCGCCGCCCAGGGTACCGTCACTCAGCTGATCATCGTGATCCGTCTGGCGTCCGCCTGCTCTCCGCCGCCGCCACCACGGTCTGCGCTCACGTGGTGCCCTTCCCCCATCTGGGTGCCCCAGGATCTGATGGGGCGCCGGGCGAAGGCGCTGGCCGGCAACACAAAGAAATGGAAGGCACGAGGAGCTGCCGGGGCCCTTCGGTCGGTCCGCAGCCAGTCCGCAGGATCGTGAGAAACCGCCGAAGACGACGGCAGATGCCGCAAGCCATCCGCGCAGGTCACGCGGCATCCGCCGAGGTCGGCGAGGTTTCCGGAAGTCTCTCATAATCCGTCGGTCGTGGGTTCGAGCCCCACCCGCCCCACCCACCCTGACTGGGAATGTCTGATCAACGGTGGGTGTGGTCTGGTGAACCGCCCCGGGTTCCATAGAGGTCGGGGCGGTTCAGTCGCGATGATCCGATGGCCGATGGTCGACGTGATGGCGCGCTGTCTGACCCGGGGTGCCACGTCGACCTGGCGGGGCCCGCCGGTCTGAGCGGCCTGCTGCCGGGCAGGGGTGGGACCGTGAGCGGGAATCTGCTGGCGAGGATCGAGAACCGGCGGGGTACGGGTCCAGGGGGCCGTCGAGGAGCTCCGAGCGGAGATCGGCCGGCTCGGTGAGGAACTCGCCACCGCCGGACACACCCTGGAACGGTTGGAGGTCACCCATCAGACTGTGGTGGAGCTGACCACCGAGGACACCCCCGACGCGGCCGGGCCCCTCCCGGCCGGTTGCCGGGAGATCCTCGCCCTGTTCGTTCAGGACGAGGAAGGACTACGCGCCAAGGACGTCTGCCGGGCGCTGGGTGTCGGTACCGAACCCCGCCACCTCGAGGGCATGCGCGCCAAGCTGAAACGGCTGGTCGAGCGCGGTGTGCTCACCGAACCCGAACCCGAACCCGGCCTGTCCGTCCGCCCCGCCCGGCCCCTATCTGTCAGGCGTTCGTGGAACAGTTGGCGCACGTCGAGCTCGACGTCGCCGGCGACCGCGTCCTGGGTGAGGACTTCCAACTTCCTGTCGGCGGCTCAGTTTCGTTCGGCGGCGGTGGTGGTGGATCGGCGGAACTTCCCGGGGGCTGACCCGTATTCTCGTTTGAACGCGTGGGCGAAGGCGAACTCTGAAGAATAGCCCGTCTTTCTGGCCACTGTCGCTAGCGGCGCGTCACTGTCTCGCAGCAGCCGGGCTGCGAGCGTCATCCGCCACCAGGTCAGGTAGGTCTGCGGTGGTTGGCCGACCAGCGCGGCGAATCGTCGGGCGAAGGCCGCGCGGGACAGCCCGGCCTGGGAAGCCAGTTCCGCGACGGTCCATGGCCGGGCAGGGTCGCCGTGGATGGCACACAGCCCGGCGGCGACGGCAGGGTCGCGCAGCGCTGCTGCCCAGCCGGTGACCGCGCCGTGGGCGGATTGTTCGTCGAACCAGGCTCGCAGAATGTGCAGCAGCAGCACGTCCAGAAGGGCGGGCAGCATGGCGTCGCCGCCCGGGCGTGGCTGCTCCAGTTCGCCGGCGAGCAGATCGACGGCGGCGCGTAGCCCCGGGCGGTGTCCGACCCTGGCCGGAAGGTGGATGACCTCCGGCAGGTCTTCGAGCAGCGGATGTGCCCGGGACCGGTCCAGCAGATACGCACCGCAGAGCATGACCGTCGCAGCGGCCGACCCGTCTGTCAGGTGCCGGCCGGTCGGTACCCCGTCGCCGTCTTGGCGGTCGTTTTGGTTGTCGTCCTGGCCGGGTGGGATCTCGGTCAGAGACGTGGACGCCTCCACCAGCGGGGTCGACAGGCTGTCGGCGAGACCGTGGGCAGCCCCGTAGGGCAGGAATGCCACATCCCCTACCCCGAGAGCGATCGGTGCGCCGCGTGGTGGGAACAGCCAGCACGATCCCTGCAGAACGACGTGGAACCCGGCCGCCGCGACAGATGGATGCCGCGTTCCGAACGGCGCCGGCCGGTGGACCCGGCCGGAGTGCGGTTGGCCGGTGCGCATGACCGCGACCGCATCGGAGAGCACATCCACACCGTCAGTGTATCTCCACGATCCGATGAAGACGCTCGCGCATGAACCAGCGACGCATACGCATTGGTCGTCTCCTTGCGTAGCCATACGGTGAGATCCTCGGCGAGGTGGTCAGTCATCTTGCACGACAACACTCATCGTTCGAACCAGGAGATCCACGTGCAGATCGCCATCTACGGCGCAAGCGGCTACCAGGGAAAGCTCGTTCTCGCGGAACTGGCTCACCGCAACATCGGCATGCGGCTCGTCGGCCGTAACGCCACGCGCCTGCGTGAGGCCGCGACGGCTGCGGGAATGGTCGACGCCGAACAGCGGGTAGCCGACACCGACGACCACGACGCCCTCGTGGCAGCCTTCCGCGAATGCGACGCGGTCATCAACTGCGCCGGACCATTCACGAGTTCCGGCCCCGCCGTGGTCCGAGCGGCCATCGCCGCCAGCTGCCACTACGTCGACACCGCCGGTGAGCAGCTTTACACCAAAGCGGTCTTCGACGCCTTCGCCGGCGAAGCGGAGCGCGCCGGGATCACCGTCGTCCCCGCCACGAACGATGGATGCGTCCCCGGCGACCTGATCGCCCACCTGCTCGCCGAGCGCGTCCAACCGATCGAGGAGATCGCCGTCAGCCACTTCATCGTCGGCAGTGCTGGGTTCTCCCGCGGCTCGCTACGCTCGGCCCTCGACACGATCGACGCACTCAAGGCCGGCGGCCTCGGCTATGACGACGGTGACTGGCGTACCGGCATCCCCGCCCGGCACGCCTCCATCACCCTTCCCGGTGCCGAGCAACCGACCGCGGTGGTGAAATGCCCCTTGTCCGAGGTGGTCACCATCCCGCGCCACGTACCGGTCCGGCATGTCGAGAGCCTCGTCGACGCCGCGATCGGTGCCCAGTTGGGCACCCCGCTCACCCCGCAGATCATCGACAGTCTTCCCGAAGGACCGGCCGAGGAGGACCGCCGTACCCAACGGTTCACCTACCTCATCGACGCCGTCGGCCGCGACGGCCGACGTGCTCGCGGCATTGTGGAGGGCCACGACACCTACGGCATCACCGCCGTGATCGCCGTCGAAGCCGCCCGCCGACTGGTCGCGGACGGCGCCAAACCAGGCGTGCTCGCTCCGGCACAGGCATACGACCCGACCAGCTTCCTGGCCTTCCTCGCCCCACACGGAATCAGCTGGACCATCACCGTCCCCGTTCCCGACACAGCAACCGCCTAGTACTCCAGCCGGACTTTAGTGATCATTTTGATCTGATGGGTCATGGTTGAGATGCGACGTTGAGGTGGAGCCGGTCCAGGCACGCAAGAGGCCACCGGTGATCATCGAGGTTTGTGACGAC
>NZ_JBFLUG010000289.1:0-3790 GCF_041008525.1 Parafrankia sp. FMc2
CCCGTGCACCAGCGCCGCCCCGGACGCCTCCGCCGGGAAACTCCGCGGGCTCCACGGTCCGACCCGCGGAGTTTCCCGGCGGAGGCGTCCGGGGCGGCGCTGGTGCACGGGTCGGGGTGGGAGTGGTCGGCACGTCGGGCACCGCCGTGCCGCCGCCGCGGCGGGTCGCCGGCTGCGGGCAGATCGCGCCGTACTGGCGTAGTGCGCCGTACTGGCGCGCGGCGCCGAGTGCACGGGGCATGCCGCTCGCGCACGCGCCGAGCTGGCGGGGATGGGGATGGGTCATGGGCAGTCTCCGGCCTGGGTTCAGCGTGGTGCCGCAGCGGCGCGGCCGGTCGCGGTCGTCAAACGGGGCTGAACCGCACTGGCAGGGCCGTCAGGGCCCTGTTCCAGGCGGTGCGCCGCCAGACCAGCGCCTCGGCCGGGACGGCGAGCCGGATGTTGGGCAGTCGGTCGAGGAGAACTTCGATCGCGGTCCGGGTGATGACCTCGGCGATCTCCTGCGCGGGGTAGGGGCAGCGGTGGGCGCCGTGCCCGAAGGACAGGTGGGCGCTGTTGGTGCCGGCTCCGGTGACCCGCGGGTCGGAGTTCGCCGCGGCCAGGCCGAGAGCGATCATGTCGCCGGCCTGGATGTGCTGCCCGCCGAGCTGGATGTCGCGGGCGGCCCAGCGGCCCGCGGCGACCTGTACCGGGGTGTCCTCCCAGAGGACCTGGGTGAGCGCCTGCATGACGCTGCGCCGGCCGCCGGACAGCTCCAGGGCGAACGATCCGTCGGTCAGCAGCAGGCGCAGCGAGGTGCCGATCCAGGCCGTCACCGTGCGCATCCCGAGGCCGAGGACGACCGCCAGATCCTCGACGATCTCGTCGTCGGTCAGTTCCTCGGGGTGGTCGACCAGGGTGGAGATGATGTCGTCGGAGGGCTCGTCGAGCCGGTCGGCGAGCAGGCCGCGCAGCCGGTCCAGGAGCCGGCGGTGGCCGCGGACGGCGTCCGAGCGGTTGTCGACCAGGGCCACCAGATCATCGGCGATCTCGTCGGCACCGAGATCGTCCGGCCCGCACAGTGACGCCAGCGCGAGCGCGGGCACCTGATGCGCGAAGGCGGAGATCAGGTCGGCCGAGCCGGTTCCGGCGAACTCGTCGATCACACTGTCCGTGACCGCCTCAGCGCGCGCTCGGAGCAGGAAGACGTCCACGTCGCTGAGGACGTCGTTGATCGCCCGGTACCGGCGCCGGTGCTCGTCGCCGTCGGTGTGCAGCAGGGACGGGCGCCGCCCGGCCCCGGGCAGCGGTGCCCAGTCGGGTGAGACGGGCCCGCGGCGGGCCCGGTGCCGCGGGTCGCAGGTGAAGATCTCCGGGCTGCTCAGCACGAAGTGCAGCTCCCGGTAGCCCAGGACCAGCCAGGCCGGCCGGTTGCCGTCCAGCGACACCTGCACGATCGGGCTGGGCGCGCGCCGCTGGTCGCGGTTGCCGTCCCGCCGGCCGTCCCGGGGCAGGTCGCGGTGCTGCTCGCGCGACTGATCCTGCCGCGACTGATCGTGACGGGCCCGGTCACCGCGGGGCCGGTCCTGACGCGGCTGGTCGTGACGCGGCTGGTCGTGACGGGGCTGGTCGTGACGGGGCTGGTCGTGACGGGGCTGGTCCGGCCGCAGGTCGCGCTGCAGGCCCTGCTGCCCGTCGCGCTGGGTGGTGCGCGGCGCCCGGACGGGGCAGCGCCGCGCCTGGGGCACGTCCGCGAGGGTCTGGGTGGCGGCGGGCCCGCCGGTCTCCGGCCGGGCCCGGCCACCCGGGTCGAGCATCGTGCTCATGACGCCTCCTTGCGGGCGGAGGCCTGGTCGTAGAGGTGCCGCACCAGGGTGATCAGCACGTCCTTGCTGGACGAGCGGTGCCGCGCGTCGCAGTCGATGATGGGCACGTCGGGGGAGAGGGAGAGCGCCTCGCGCAGGTCGTCCAGCGAGTGCTCGGGCTCACCGAAGTTGTTCCGGGCCACGATGAACGGCATCCGGTGGTGTTCCAGCCGGTCGATCGCGTACCACGAGTCGGACACCCGTCTGGTGTCGACCAGGACCACCGCGCCGAGGGTGCCGGCGAACAGCCGGTCCCACAGGAACCAGAAGCGTTCCTGCCCCGGGGCGCCGAACAGATAGAGCACCATCTGCGCATCGAGGCTGATCCGTCCGAAGTCGAACGCGACGGTGGTGGTGTTCTTCTCCTCCACGGCGCCGGTGTCGTCGATGCCGACGCCGGCCTCGGTCATGACCTCCTCGGTGCTCAGCGGGCGGATCTCACTGACGGAGCGGACCATGGTGGTCTTGCCCACGCCGAATCCGCCGACGATCACGATCTTGACGCCGTCCTTGGCCGTGGTCTGCAGCGGTGGCCGGGCGACAGGCTCAGAGCTTCTGGAGTCCAACGAGCACCTGCTTCAGGAACGCGGGATCGGGAAGTTGCAAGGGGTCGGTCGGGCTGGTCGGGTGGCTCGCGAAGATCAGGCCCCGCTCCAGCAGATCGGAGAGAAGGATCTTCACGATGCTCACGGGGAGCTTGAGGTCCGCCGAGAGCTCCACCACAGCGGTCGGGGCGCGGCACACCCGCAGGATCCGGACATGCTCGGACTGCATGCCGGGGACGGGGTCCGCCCGGCTGGTGACGAGGGTGACAAGGTCGAAAGCGTTGTGGCCGACCCGGCTGCGACCGCCGGTGAGCGTGTAGAGCCGGTCCGGGTCCTCACTGTCGACGAGCCGACGGATCACGGCTGTCGCGCGGACTGGACGGGGTCGCGCGGTGCGGCGCTGAGGTACTCGCCGATCTGTTCGACCAGCTCACTCATGTTGTGGCCGATGATGCCGGCGTCGGCGTCGTCGGTCGCGACCACGGCCAGGTGGGCGCCCTGGCCGGCGTCGACGATGAACAGCAGTCCGCCGTGGAACTCGGTCATCGACTGCCGGACGCCTCCGGTGCCGTCCCCGAACTCGATGGACGCCCCGTGCGCCAGGCTCTGGATGCCGGAGGCGATCGCGGAGAGCTGGTCGGCCTGGTCGATGCTCAGGCCCGCCGACCGGCACAGCTTGAGTCCGTCCCGGGAGAGCACCAGGGCGTGGTGGGTCCCGGGGGTACGCGCCAGGAGATTCTCCAGCAGCCAGTCAAGGTCGCTCTCAGTGGTATTCATCGGGATTGCGGGGCGCCGTGCGGTGGGCCCGCCCGGCCTGCCCCTGCCTCCAATCGGGTCGTCCAGTGCTGGTCTGGTCGTTCTGGGGAGCCCTGGTCGTGCGCACCGGCGCCGTTGCCGGTGCTGGTGCCGGTGTTGGTGCTGCGCGCCGGCAGCCGGGCCAGGGTCGGGCTGGCCCGGCCGTCCGGCAGGCCGGTCGGCGCCACTACCGGCCTGCCGGGACGTCGTCGCCGTCGTCGCGGCGGGGCCTCCTCGGCCGGCCCGCCCGCGTCGGCCCCGGGCGCGGGACGGCTGGCCGCCCGTCGCGTCCGGTGCCGCGGGAGGTCGGTGCTGCTGCCGGGACCGCCGCGTCCCGCGGTCCGTCCTGCGCCGCGCTGCTGCCCGCGGCCGCGCTCTTTCGAGTGCTCATGGCCCGGCCGGTGCTGGTTCCCGCGGTCCCGTGGGCTTCTGCGGTGCCGCCGGAATCCGGCTCGGTGCTGCCCGCGGTCGCTTCGGCGTGCGCGGCGGAGGTGCCGTGGCCGGTGGGCTCGACGCCGTTGTCCGGCTTGGCGCCGTCCGCCCCGTCCATGATCGGCGCGGGCATCGGTGCGGGTGTGGGCGCAGTGGCGGGGGGAGGGGCCAGGG